>JARXWK010000009.1 GCA_029916745.1 Dysgonomonadaceae bacterium PH5-43
AACAAACAAATAGATATATTGCTGTTAATCAGCTGAATAAAATTATTTAACATAAAAAAGAAGCTCTTAAATTTGGATTACAACATAGAAGAGACGAGGGGTATCTCCTAAGAGAGATTTAGATCTTGATAACACCATGTAATTTCGGTGAGTTAGGATACGTTCAAAGGTTTATGGTCTTATGATTGACATCGCTGAGAATCGCGTTAAGATTGATATCCGAAAAAAGTTTTAGAGGACAGTAATATATCAAACATTATTTTGACTACCTTTGAAGCAACAAATCAAAATTATTTTTGCAATAAAAGGATATTACTCTAAAATGATGTTTAATGATTTAAATATTGAAGACTGGAAGCAACTTGACATAGATGTTAATTCGTTATGGATTATAAATGAACGTGATAAAAGGGGGAAACACAAAAATATCTATCACGGGAATTTCATTCCTCAAATACCAAATCAACTAATAAGGCGATTTACCAAAGAAAATGATTTAGTGTTAGATGTCTTTTTAGGTAGCGGCACTTCATTATATGAATGCGAAAGCTTAAACAGAAAATTTATAGGTCTAGACATTAATCAAAATATTATAGATTATGTCAGTTCTCAAATGGCAAATTCCCAGTTTGGAAATTTTTCGATTCACAATTGCGATGTAACTAGCGAAACTCAGACAAAGACTGAAATTGAGAAAGGTTTGTCTTTTTTAGAAGAAGAAAATGCAAAATTTATATTATTTCACCCTCCATATATGGATATTGTGAAATTTACAGACAACCCTAATGACCTTTCAAAAATTGGCGACTTAAATACATTTGTGAAAACATTTGTGAGCGTGTGTAAAAACACATTACAATATCTTGCAACAAACAGATATTTTGCTGTGATAATCGGCGACGTTTACAAAAACGGAGAAGTTATCCCTCTTTCGTTTTATCTTATGGACGCAATTAAGCGTAATTTCAAAACAAAATTAAAGGGAATAATTGTAAAAAACATTGAGGGAAACAAAGGGAAATTAGGGCAAAATGGTATTTGGACCTATCGGGCGATGAATAGCGATTATTATATTTTTAAACACGAATATATATTTGTTTTCAAAAAAGAATTTTAGAAATGACTACAACTTAACGTTTAATAAAATGAAATAATATGACTAAGACGGAATTGTTTTTAGAATTAGCAAAGCCAAACGACCAAGGGATTAGCCGTTGGGTTCACGCAACTGAATTTGTTGGAAAATATAAGAGTTTGCAACTGGGTAATGGTGGAAGTTGGTGTAGGGCAAGTTCAAGTTTGGCAAAAAAATATAATGTTGAGGTTGACAAAACTAAAACAAATGGAAATTCTATTGATGCGATTAGACTTGTTGGTTTCAATACTTCTAAAACATTTAATCAAAACATTCGACAAGACATTAAAGATTTTTATAAAAATCAAAATTGCGTAATGCTTGGCATTAATGGAAATTCCGAAAATACAAAAATTGAGATAGATCATAAAGATGGCCGAAAAGACAATCATAGAATCTCTGATACAAAAACTCAAAGATTAGAAGATTTTCAACCATTAACAAAGGCGGCCAACGACGCAAAAAGACAAATTTGTAAGCGTTGTAAAGAAACAAATATGCGATGGAATGCTAAAAATCTAAAAGGTAATCCTTATTCTTTCTATGAAGGAGATGAACAGTACACAAAAGAATATGGCTGCATTGGGTGTTATCAATACGATCCTGTTGCGTATAGAAAAACGAGTGTGATGAAAATAAGTAAAGAGGTTACTGAAGACCTAATGAAAAGACTTTATCCTGACGACTAATATGAATTACATCGGCTCAAAACATAAACTTTCTAATTTTATTAAACAGTCTGTTTATTCTGTTGTTGGAATGGATTTGTCAGATAAAGTTTTCTGCGATTTATTTGCAGGAACTGGAATTGTTGGTAGAAATTTCAAAACAGAAGTAAAGCAAATAATCAGTAATGACATTGAATATTATAGCTTTGTATTAAACAAAAATTATATTGAGAATCATAAAGAATTTGAATATCAATATTTGATTGAAGAACTAAACAGCCTTGATGGGGTTGACGGTTTTGTATTTGAAGAATATTCGGAAAATGGGAAAGCACAACGACAGTATTTTTCCGAACCTAATGGAAAGAAAATTGATGCAATCAGACAAAAAATTGAAGACTGGAATACGAAAACGCAAATAACAGACAATCAATATTATTTTCTTTTAGCTTCCTTGTTAGAAAGTGCCGACAAGGTTGCGAACACAGCATCTGTTTATGGAGCGTTCCTTAAACAGATAAAAAAATCGGCACAAAAAGAGATGTTAATCGAACCTGCTATTTTTGCAACGAATGAAAATGAGCATAAAGTCTTTAATACAGACTGTAACGAACTGATAAAAAAAATTGATGGAGATATACTTTATCTTGATCCGCCTTATAATACAAGACAATACGGAGCTAATTATCATTTGCTAAATACTATTGCAAAGTACGATAACTTTACACCCAAAGGGAAAACAGGACTTCGGTCTTACGAAAAATCTACTTTTTGTAGTAAAAATTCCGTATTGCTCTCTTTTGAAGAACTAATTAAGAATGCTCAATTTCAATATGTTTTTTTAAGTTACAACAACGAGGGATTAATGACTGAAAGCGAGATAAAGTCAATAATGTCAAAATATGGGAAATACAATCTAACCACTACAAGTTATCAGCGCTTCAAAGCCGACAAAGAAAAAAATCGAAATCACAAAGCTAACTCTACAACTGAATATCTACACATTTTGGAAAAATAATAACATCATAATTCTCTACCCAATATTTGTCCGTTTCCTCCATTATTTATAACTATGCATACCTCCCAAAAACATATTTACTCCGAAGTATGTCATAAGCACAGTGCCGAAGGCAAGTATCATATAAATATGAAAGAATATTGGCTTCCGAAACCAAGAGATAGAATCGGAATGAAAGCCTAATCCATAGACAAGAAAAGTTATTAATGCCCAAACTTCTTTAGGATCCCACGCCCAATATCTTCCCCACGATACATTCGCCCATATAGCACCTATGAAAATGCCAGCACCTAATAAAAAAACGGCAGGGTAAAGAAATATTTTATTTATAATCATTAATCGTTCAGCCTGATTATTATTTTTATTTGTACACTCAAAAAACAAAGAGGCTATTGAGTTGAAGAAGATAAACGCAAAAAGAGCATACGAAATCATTATTAAAGACACGTGTGCGCTAAGCCACGACGAAAGTAAAACAGGCATAAGGGGTGTTATCTGAGGATTCATTTGCCCTAAAGTTGAAACCAATAGCGTAAAACCAGATAGCAAAAGGGCAAAAGCGATAATCAGATTGTATCGTTTACGAAAAATTAAACCTATAAGCATAATACACCAAGACGCAAATATCATTGTTTCGTAGCCATTACCCAATGGTAGTCTTTCGCTAATATAAGTTCTTAATACTATAGATGTTGTTAAATACGTAAAACTCAGAAACAATAAGACGGTAAATATGCTTAAAACAATTTCCGAAGCTCTTTTTTCTTTCTTCTTTCTTAGAAAGACAAAGAGTAGGTAAGAAATACAAAGTAATCCTAAAGTTAGATTGGTGCGATATAATATGGTTGTTGTATTCATTTTATTATACCATAGCTCAGTCTTTACCTTACTATCGTTAGGAATAAATCCTTCGCCTCGTTGCTTTTGATAAGTTTTTATTTGATTGATAATCTTACTTGCTTGCTCTTGTTCGTTATTTATTGAATGTTCGTACAAAAGGGTAAGTATATTGCCAATGAATATCCTATCATTCTCTTCAATATAATCAGGCAGTTTGTCGGTCGGAGAAAGCCAACTTATAGTTTCATTATATTTATATGGGAATATGTTTAGAAGATTGCCTTGCTCTAACATAAGAATTAGTTGTACTCTTTCGTCAGTTTCTTCTATGGCTTTTATTAAAGAAGATTTCTTACCCCCTTTGTGAATGTCATTCCAAAAAGAAGCTAACAGATATTCATTTTTCTCGGAGAAGAAAGCGGTAAGAGGAGCATACTCTTTTACTTTGAGCATCTTTTGTAATTCTTTATTTTTTACTCTAATTAAAGGTTCAAACTGCCACTTTTGAGGATAAAACATCCAACCTGCTAACACTTGCATAGAAGTATAATCCTTATATGTAGGTTTACCCGTAAGTTTTAGAGTGAAATCGCGCGCAAAAGTTTCTAATGGAGCAACTCGAGAGTTATATGAAACTAATATTTCGCCCAATTCATCGGCGTTTTGTTTGTTTAGCGTGTTTGTATTGTTGGCTTGCGTAGCAAAAGTTGTTGAAAGAAAAACGCCAATTAATCCAACCTTTAACAATGGGTGCTTTAGCAGTTTTCTAAATCGTCCGTTTTTAGAGAATAATAATAAAAGCATAGAGAGTCCCAACATAATATACCCTGTGTATGTAATAGGAATACCCCACTTATCGTAATTAACAGAAAGAATAGTTCCCTTTTCATCGTCATCAAAAGAAGATTGATAAAATCTATATCCTTGTTCAGACAAGATATTATTCATAGATATACGAGTTGAAAAGTTTTTATTTTCAGTATTTACTTTTACATAGCTTACATAGTCTGATGGAGCCATAGTTCCTGTATAGTGCTCCACCCTGAAGCTATCTAAAGCAAGAGAAAAAGGAAGTATTGTACCTTCCCTTGTTTTTTCGTTTATGTATATTTGAGAGCTTTCTCCTTCCCTTAAATGAATATATCCTTTTTCTGAATTAAAGAAAGTAAAGCCGGCTCCAAGAAGTATTATTAAAAAAGCACAATGAATACCAAATGCTGATATTTGCTTATAGAGTTTACGCTTTACTATCAACCAGAAAGACGTAATACTCAATAATACCCACAATAAAACAAACCAGTAAGAACTATAAATGACTGTTTGAACATACTCTGTACCTTTGTACTTTTCTACAAAAGTAGCTACGCTCAAACAGATTATAACAAGAATAAGAATCCAGAAAGATATTTTCTTTATTACTGTTGCTTTTACATTCACAGCTTAATTACATTTAATTGCGATACATTCCATTTCTATTAACCAACCAGGTCGGCAAACTGGAGCCAACACTAATACTTTAGGAATGTCAGGAAATTTATTGTCGAAAAGCTCTTTTACAGTATCATAATCAGCAACATCTCTCAAGTACACTATTAAGTGAGCAACATCTTGATAAGAACATTCGGCTTCGGCAAGTAATACTTCTACATTCTCCCACATACGTTCAGTTTGTTTGCGTATATCCCCTACGTGAACTATTTGTCCTTTGTTGTCAATGCTTGCAGTTCCCGAAATAAACACGTGGCGACGATCGTCATATTTAACGCAAGTGCCACGCTCAAAGCTTACGCCATATTCGTGAGTTGGGTTAAGATGAGTAGGAGCATAAAGATATTGAACTTGCTGTTGAGATATTCCTTTTACTGCATAGGTATCCATCTGAACAAATACTTTAGGGTCGGCATTACGTCCTGCAATACCAGTGCTTGATATAAAGTGAGTTTTGTCTGTTAGATTTTGAGTAACGAATACTTCGTTTCGTGCTTTTACTACACCAGCATAATTAACATCGACATTTTGAACAAACAACCAAGTGCGAATGCAATTCTCGGCTAACGTGCAATTATTGTTGGTAAGTTGCATTATATAGTCGTTAAATATTAAACGTGTTTGATATTCAGAGTTGGCTGCTTTATTAAAAGCACTACCTCCCCAAAGGTGAGTATAGGGGCTGTTTTTATGTTTAACCTGAAATAAATTGCTTTCCCATTGCGCCTTTTCTATATCTGATTGAAAATATGCCCACAGAGCAACCTTGGTTCCGTTCAGAGGAGGTTGTTCAACCATAGATACTGCACACTCTTTAGGGTTAGTGATCATACTTTGCAGTAGTTCGCTTTGATTAGCTATATCGCTTAGAAAGTATCTTTTAAACACAGGAGAAGCTCCATTCAGTTCTTCTTTACTTAATATATCGCAAGTGTTAAATAACGACAATAATTGTTCATTAAGCGTTAGTTTTGAATTTGTTATCTTTATTATAACATTATATTCTTTTACGTTCTCTACTTTTTCTAAAACAGAAATCTCAGCTAATGTGTTCTTTTCTCTATATTCTTTTCTTATATATCTCATTTTATATTTTAATTAATTGTTTCTTGCTCCATTTTCTATCCAACTACGAAGTAAGATAATATCTTCTTCTTTCATTGAGCTTAACGTTGTGTGAAAAGTTCCTATTGTATAATCTGTTAATTTATCTACAATTAAACTCCGCGAAACATATCCTGGCTCTACTAACATTTTATCACCTGCCTTAGATAATTTGTTTACTATTGCATAACTTACATCGCTTTCTAAATTTAGTCTTCCAGACATATTCGTTTTACTATGACAAGTAATACAACTCTGATTAAACAACTGAGACTGCAATCTATGAAACGATGCCAAGTCGATAAATCCTCCATCAAATTCGAAGTCTTTATCATCAGAAGGAAGAATTTGTGTATATAAGTTACAAATCACATCAGAACTTTGGTTGGTTATAACCAAAGCTACCGAAGTAGCAGAAAGAGATGTTTTCGTAAGTTTTATATTTATTTCGCGATCTTCTTCCGCCTCAGAAATACGCACCATACGAATAGGTTTAATATGGCTTTCCTCAGAAAAAGCAGCGAATGCCAATTTTCGCTCTTTATCTACAGGTATGGTATTCGTGTTTTTAAGAATAAAACGAGCCGATATAAGTCGCGAGTTAGTTAAATCTTCCTCTTCAGGATAAATATCTCCGCTATCACAGCCCAAAAATACAATAAGAATTGATAGAAAGAAAATTAAATGCTTATAATTCATACTTTTCTATTATTAAAATGAATACTGAAGCATAACGGTTGCACTATGGTAAGGCATTCCCATATCGTCGTTATCTCTTTCTAACTGAGTTTTATGTCCGCATTTGCCTATGTATTGATACATTGCTTGAAGTTTAAGATTGTACCCTAAAAAGAAATAATTAACTCCAACGGCAGGCATATTTAATATCCCGTCTAAATTAGTTCCATTTCTATCAAAGAAATCATACCTAGCAGCAAGTTGCATCTTATTTGTAACGAAGTAACCAGCATGGGCATAAGCACCCCAAGTAGTAAACGAGCCTGTGCGTTGCATTCTCTTTGTCCACTTCATATTGAGCATATAGGCTTCGGCTGCTACATAAAATCTGTTTTTCAACCATGCAAATTCTATTCCAGCTCTATAATCGTCAGAACTTTCACTATTTCCTTCAATATTTATACTTCCCGAAAGAGCAAATAGCATTTTATCGTTATTCAAATCATCGGGGTCGCCTTGATGTGTAGGCATAATACCTTTAGGCATATAGGCAAGCCGTGCAGCATAGAGGAGAGATGGTAGCCAGTTACGATCGTCACTTGTGCCTATAGTTGCACTGTTAACCCCTGACCCGGTTCCATTAAATATCCCAACTTGATACCCATACTTATTTTTTATTGTGCCGTGAAGTTGAACTCCCACATCAAAACCAGTGTACATACTTGGTTGAACGGCATCTAAACTTAAGTTAGTACGTACCGGAGCAGTCATAGATGAAGGTAGGTTAGGAAGCAATGTTTGTCCTAAAGTAGATAAATAACCATTTTGGTATGGCGTTTTGAATTTACCTACTCTTATGCGCAAACTTTCTTTTAAGTTTACATCAAACCAAGCTTGTTGAAGTAAGTCTCCCCCACTCTTAGCTGCATTCAATGCAATGTTAAATGTAACTTTACCAAAAGCTTTACCGCTAAACCCCAATATTGCATTATTAATAGCAAACCCACTATTTGCAACATTATCTTGTTCTGCCAAATTAAGTCCTTCATCATCATAATACTTAAAGTTGGCTGTGGTCTGAACCAAAGCGTAAGGTTTGAAAAGGAAATCACCTGTTTTAGTTGTAAAGCTAAAACCTGTTTTGCCAGCTAAAGGCACTACATCGCTTTCTATATATTTATCATCGACATCTTGTGCCGATAGATTAAAAGCGAATACTATTGAAAGAATAAACAATAAATTATATTTTGACTTCATCTTAGAATAAATTTTATTAATGATTAATTATAAGCTTCTTAAGAATGCAAGAAGAGCATCTCTGTCTTCTTTACTCATTTTTCGGAAAAGTTCTCTTGATACTGCTCCTTCTCCTCCATGCCACATTATAGCTTCTGTTAAGTTACGAGCACGTCCGTCGTGTAAAAACTGTGTATGCCCGTTTACAGTTTCCTGTAATCCTAAACCCCATAGAGGAGTAGTGCGCCATTCGTATCCTGCAGCAAGCCCAGAAGGATAATGGTCGTTTAATTCTTGTCCCATATCGTGTAAGAGAAAATCGCTATAAGGGTGAATTACTTGTCCGCTTAACCATGGAAGTTCGGTTCCGTTAATAAGAGCAACTCTTGATGTACGAGTATGTAAAGTAGGTGTATGACAAAGTTGGCACTTTGCGGCATAAAAATTCTCTTCACCTTTCTTTATTACCGCATTAAATACATTACGGCGAGCAGGAACTCCCAAAGCGTGCATATATAAATCTACATCTTCCATCTCTTCACTTGTTATTTGCATACCGTGATGTCCATTAGGGAACGTTTGATTATATTGATCTTGATTTTGCGACACTTCTTCGGGATACCTATCGTTGGTAACTCCTAAATCTGACGAGAATCCAAGTTCGATTGTTAAATCAGCATGTTGAGACTTATTTCCCGATATACCAATTTGTTTTACCCCACGCTCAACAATATAGTTTAACCGACCACTAATACCGTATTCGGGATAGTTGCTTTGAGCTTCAAGACGTTTGAGTTCTTCTAAATCTAAAGCCATCATCTGTCCCATACCTACATGGCGAAGAGGAACTCTTACACTTACAATCAGATCTTCGGCTTTCAGAGAATCGGCATACCATTCGGTTATTCGGTAATGAGGTGTGGCAAGTTCATACTCTTCTCCATCTGGGAAAGAATACCTTTCGTAAGTATACTCAGCTACAAGTTTTCCTTCGGGTTCAACACCTATTATTGATGTTTGATCGTGAAGCACTCGACCATAGTTTCGCATAAAACCTCCATCTTTACGCGTTATATAAACAAGACAAGAAGAAAAGCCTGTCTTCCCGCTACCGCCATCAGTCCATAGAGTACTTGAAGTTCGTCCTGCATTATTATGGCAACTGCCACAAGAGAATCCGACATACACTGGTCCTAAACCGCCCATATTAAAATCGTTTACTTCAGGAATACGCCTATCATCGTAAAGGAGATCGCCTTTTAAGAAACGGGTATACAAATCTCCTGTTACCCAAGATGCAGGTGTATCGTAAGCATACCTTGATGTGCTAAATATAGTAGCCGTACCTGCCGATAGTTCTTCGTAGCTTGCATATTCACCAGTTGATGTGTTTATTATTTGGTTTTCTATTACATTATCTTCGTTGCACGAACTGAAAAACAGAACTATGCAAAAACACATAAAACAAGCTGTGTAATACAGCTTGTTTATGCGCTTGGCTACGTAATTAATCTTTCTATGTATTACACAGAAATCTTTTATGTTCATATTGATTTTTACTTATTTTACGAGAGGTTTTAACTTGTTCATAGCCTCTGAAAGCTCTCCAATTATAGACATAGCCTCTTCAACCTCTGGACTTTTTATTCCGTTAGCATTATCTAAAACCATATCTCTAAAACATTTAGGCATACCAGTTAGTGCATTGTGAGCATCGGCTATAAGTTGTTTCACATTTTCGGCAGCAACCGAATCTTTTGATTTAATGTAAGTATATAAGCTGCTTGAAGAGTCTCTATTGTTTTTAGGACCACCCATAAAAGAGTTTTCTATAGAAGTTATATTGTTGTCGTAGTCTGTAAAAGAGTTGAAACTATACCACGACTCAACGCCATACACATCTTTATTATTATATGGTTCTCCTATTTTAGCGTCTGCAACTTCAGTTGCAATGTCTACGCAACCATCAATAATAGCATCAAGACAAGCTTTTTGATTTGGGAAAACTTGGTCGTAAGGGTTAGGGTTTTTGAAACGAGCTCCATATCCTTTAGCAGTAAGATCGGCAATACCTAACTCCTCTGCCAATTCGGCTTCTTCACTACTCAAGTTGTCTTCTCCAGCCCATAAAGCATAAACTTGAAAAGCGTCGTTGCTTAAAACCTGAGATACCACTACCATATACCATAAATAACTTTCTTTGTCGTTGCGCTCTAAAATATCTGAAGCTTTACGAGGCTCTCCCCCTTCAAACATAAGATATTCTAATGTGTGGAAGCCCAAAGTAGCAGCACCCATAGAAGAACCATCTTCTAACTGTTCGCCATCAGCATCAGTCCATTTAATACTACCGCCTAAAATAGCGTTTATATTAGTTTGGTTTAGAGGCCAAGAGTCTAAGTGAGGGTCTATCTGCTGATTAGCCACAGGTCCGAATAAGAAAGATTCACTTTCTTCCCAAGGAATACGAGTTGCTCTCCATTGCTCACAAGCCGTTTCAAGATTAGCTTGTGTAGGTTCTTGTTTGAACGTTTCTACTGCTTCATTTAACTTTTTAGCCTCATCTCTAAGAGATTCATAAGTTGGTATAATTGTTTTGTCAACATAATTGTTGATAATAGCAGTGTAAGTTTCGTTTTCTGTTCCATCGCCGTCACCATTACCACCATTTATAGTGTCATCATCACAGGCTGCGAATGAGAATAGCAAACCAAATACAAAAACTGTTGATAGAAACTGTTTAATACTTTTCATTGTTTAATACTTTTTATTTGTTTGTAATTTATTTAGAGAAAAACCAACCGATGTAAGCAACGGCAAGCGACAAAGTGTTTTCGTCGTTAAAGTTGCCTCTGTCTATTTGTCGATGGGTATAGTCGGCCTTTAATACCAAATTAGGAAGAGGGAAGTAATTTATCCCAACTGTATAAAGATCTGACTTATATCTTTTATCTGAGATAACTGAGCCTGTTTTTTCATTTTGCATAGCATTGTGATACTCGTAACGAACGAAAGGTACTAAGTTAATCTTTTCAGGAAAGAATTTACCTATATTATAGCCTGCCTCTACAAAATACGTCATCGCATTTTTGGCAACAGGGGTATTTGAATAACCGGTGTTTTTATTAGGGCGTAATTTGTTTATCTCAGTAGCATCGCCAACTTGCCCATATAAAAAATTGCCTCGTAGAGTTAATCCGTATCCTTTATATTGTGCATCTGCAGAGAAAATACCTACCGACCCCTTAAGCTTTTTTGTAGTTGATGGATTGGTTACATTCTTGGCTGTTTTTGGTCCATAATATCCCGACAAGCCAAACCGAGCTCCTTTTAATCCCTTATACTCTACTCTTGCAGCATAGGCAGGATTAGTCATTTGTACTTTCTCAAATTTAGTTTGTCTTCCGTCTTTAATCCAGTTTTCAGAACTAAAACCGTATGGGTCTAAACCATTTATTACCATAGCCTGATAAGTGAAGTTTTTATATCCACCCAACAGAGCTAAACCTGTTTCGTGCCAAGTACAAGGTATTAGCAAACTTTCGCCTTCGGGGCGTGATGTGCCAAAGAAGTTAATTGGTTCGTGATATGAGTTGGTTATACCTACGGGAACTATAAAGTGTCCTACACGAACCGAAATTGCTTTACTGAATATCTTGGTTATATGAAATTGTTCTAAGGCAACTTCTCCTCCTTTTTCAAACTCATATTCATATTCCACGCCTTCGCCATATTCGGCTTCGATGCCTGCGCCGGTACCGCCGTATTCAAATTCTATTTCGGAACTCAATATCCACGAAGGTGAAAACTTATAGTCCATAGCCAATATGAAACGGGGTAGTGATACCTCCGAGCGTTTGTCTGCTGCCGAGCCTTTCCCTTCGCCGCCCATACGATATGGAGCATAATCAAAATACTGGAACAAAGCTTCTCCGTATCCTCCTATTCTGAATTGAGAGAAACTCTGTCCCGAGTTATTTGTTTTCTCAGCATTACTATTCAACTGAGAAAAAGAGTTTTGAGTTGTTAAACTCAAACATAACATAAGTATAATAGAAATATTCTTCATTTTTTATAACAAGTATAGTATAATTGAATGGGTGCAAAGGTATACGTTTGCAATTTTTCAGAAAATACCTATAATTTGTTATAATATATGTTTAGAGTAACAACGAATAGGGAGTAACAATAAGTAAGGTGTAAAATATTTTATTTAATCATATCTTTCTTAAACAATAGCGACGCGGCAATAATAGGAACAACAGAACAAATCATTACATATATAAAGAAGTTCTGATAACCCAACTGTTCTTGTATCCAACCAGCCACCATACCAGGAAGCATCATACCCAAAGCCATAAAACCCGTGCATATAGCATAATGCGCCGTCTTATGTTCACCTTCGGCAAATTGCATCAAAAACAACATATAAGCCGTAAAACCAAATCCATAACCAAACTGCTCTAAAAGTACGCAGAAGTTAATAACATACCAGTTACTATTGGGGAAGTAAGCCAGATAAACAAAAGTAACAGACGTAAGCAACATACTCATCATCATAGGCCACAACCATTTCTTCAGACCGCCCTTAGCTGCAACTATACCGCCCACAATTCCGCCTACGGTTAAACCTATAATTCCTACCACACCGTATATTATACCTACCTGCTCGGTTTCCAAACCCAATCCGCCAACCTCTAACGAATCGAGCATAAAGGGCTGAATAAGTTTCAACAACTGCGCCTCCGAAAACCTATAAGTAAGCATAAAAAATATAGCAATAAGAGCATGCTTCTTCTTAAAGAACGAAACAAACGTTTTAGCAAACTCACTCAGAATACCAGATGCCGTATGATTAAGGCGAGGCTTATCAGACTCTGGGCGAGGCAACGAAAACTTATGATACACAAAGAGAGCCAAAAAAACACCAGCCATCACATAAAACGTTATCGACCAAGCATAAGAAATATTCCCAGTTCGTTTCTCTAAATAGCCAGCCAGAAAAACCAAAGCTCCCTGCCCCACAATAGTCGACAGACGATAAAAAGTGCTACGGATACCCACAAAAAAAGCCTGATCCTTTGCCTCCAGACCAAGCAGATAAAACCCATCAGCAGCTATGTCGTGCGTAGCCGACGAAAAAGCCAACAACCAGAAAAACGCAAGAGTAGCCTGAACATAAAAATCAGTAGGAATACAAAAAGCAATACCCGCAAAACCAGCCCCGATTAATAGCTGCATCGAAACTATCCACCACCTTTTTGTTTTCAGAATGTCGACAAACGGACTCCAAAACGGCTTAATAACCCACGGCAAATAAAGCCAACTTGTGTACAAAGCGATGTGAGTATTCGACATCCCTAAGTTTTTATACATTATAACAGCAATAGCCGTAACCGCCACATAAGGCAGCCCTTCGGCGAAATAAAGAGACGGAATCCAGCCCCAATGATTTTTATTTTCTTTCATGGTATAACTTATAAAATAACGTTAACTTTAATTCTCAGCGCACTATTTTTAACTAACCGTGCGGCTAAAGTAATGATTTTTGTGTAAGTTTGCAACACATTCATCATTCGCACAAAGATTTATGAAACAACAGATTATTCGCGCAAGCAGAATAGACGCAGATTTAGCCCGCTTTATCCGAGAAGTAAGTTACGACAACTTGTTCGTCTTTTGCGACGAAAACACACACAAACATTGCTTCCCGCTTATCCAACACATACCCGAAGTGTATCAAGCCAAGCAGTTTACCATTCCCTCGGGCGACGAAAACAAAAAGCTGAAAACGCTCACAAAAGTATGGCAATTCTTGTCGGAAAACGGAGCAAGCCGACAATCCCTAATCCTAAATCTGGGAGGAGGTATGCTTACCGACTTGGTAGGATTTGCCGCCTCAACCTTTAAAAGAGGAGTTCGCTTCATCAACATTCCCACCACACTGCTCGGAGCCGTAGACGCCGCCGTGGGAGGAAAAACAGGAATCAACTTCAACGGATTGAAGAACGAGATTGGAGCATTTGCCCCCGCTATTGCAGTGTTTATCGACGCTAAGTTTTTCGTATCGCTCGACCCCATAAATCTGCTTTCGGGCTACGCCGAGATGCTTAAACACGCTCTGCTCGAATCGGATGATGAGCTGAACAAAACCCTAGCCTTCAACCTCGAAGATGTTGATTATGATGCGCTTAACGATTTGCTATTCAAATCCGTATTGCTAAAAGAACGCATCGTTACCGAAGACCCTCAGGAGCGAGGCATTCGCAAGGCGTTAAATTTAGGACACACGTTCGGACACGCATTTGAGAGCCTGTCGTACGAAAAAAACCGTCCGTTACCACACGGCTATGCCGTTGCCTGGGGAATTATATGCGAGCTATATCTTTCGTACATCCGGTTTGGGTTCGACAAAGGCACGCTCTCCAAAATTATTTACTTCATTAAAGACAATTACGGCACCTGTCCGATAGATTGTTCCGACTACGATAGCCTTTACGAGCTTATGAGGCACGATAAGAAGAACGAGGCGGACACCATAAATTTCACTCTGTTGAGGGGTGTGGGTGAGGTTGAAATTAATCAGACGGCTAGCAAATCTGAAATCATAGAGGCGTTGGATTTTCTGGTTAGTTAATCCCCCTTTTATTTACGCACGTCTGGAAATAAATTTTCGCACGTCTGAAAAATTATTTTCGCACGTCTGAAAATAAATTTACGTACGTACGAAAATATATTTACTCCCGCATGAAAATATATTTACATCCGCATGTAAATTTATTTATGTCCGCATGAAAATTTACTTGCGTCCGTATGTAAATTTATTGCCTCTTGTGGTGGCTTAGAATGGCTTAAAGCCCATTATTTCGCGCACTTCTTTGAGGGTTTTGCTTGCGCTTTCGCGAGCTTTTTCGGCTCCCTCTTGTGTTACTTTGCGAAGATAGGCGTCGTCTTCTTTTATTGCGTTTATTTTTTCGCGTATGGGCGATGTTACGTTAATTATGTCTTCGGCCAATTGTTTTTTCATATTGCCGTACCATCTTGTTTCGCCGCTGTTCCATAGGTTGTCGTAGTGTGCTACTACGTCGGGCTGCGATACTACGTTCATCAACGTGAAGAGGTTTTCGATGTAATCGGGCTTGGGGGTGTTTATGCCTTCGGGACCGTTGTCGGTTAGTGCCTTTTTTACTTTCTTTTCGATGGTCTTTGGGTCGTCTATCAGATAGATGCAGTTTCCTTCCGATTTGCCCATTTTTCCGCTTCCGTCTAGTCCGGGTATTTTTATCAGCTCTTTGCTTTGTATGTATGCTGTGGGCTGTTTGAAGTATTCGACTCCGTATTTGTGGTTGAATCGGTTGGCGAAGTTACGTGTCATCTCGAGGTGTTGTTCTTGGTCTTTGCCTACGGGAACGTAATCGGGGTTGTGTATTAATATGTCTGTTGCCATAAGCACAGGATAGGTGAGCAATCCGGCGTTTACGTTATTGGGCTGTTTTCGGGCTTTATCTTTGAAAGATACGGTTTTCTCTAACTCGCCTAAGTATGCTTGCATATTTAGGAGTAGGTATAGCTCGGCTATTTCGGGGACGTCGCTTTGTACGTATATTGTTGCTTTGTTGGGGTCGAGTCCGCATGCGAGGTATTCGGCTAATACGTTCTTTGTATTTTCGTGTAGCATCTTTGGGTCGGGATGCGTTGTTAGCGAGTGCCAATCGGCGATAAAGAAGTAGCATTTGTTTTCTTCCTGCATTTTTAGGAAGTTTATTATTGCTCCGTAGTAATTGCCTAGGTGTAGGTTGCCTGTTGGGCGTATTCCGCTTAAAACTGTCTTCATAACTATATTTCTTTTTTTACGGTCGCAAAGTTAGTCTTTCGATGTGTTCTCTCCAAACTCTTGCTGTTGTTTTTCTACTTCTCGCAGTCTTTCGTCGCTGTCAGACTGCTTTATTGTTTTTTTTGCTTTAAGATTTTGCACTTTTTCGCCGTTGCCGTCAATCTCCGAAGGGAGGTAAATGGTTGGTATAACTGGTGGCAGGGTTTCTATCTCTATTTCGGCCGATGTTGGAGTGCGGCTTCCTTCGAGCATCAGGCTGGCTCGCACTTTTATTTTGCCTGCTTTGGTGGTCGATTTTATCAACACGGGAGCTGTTCCCCAGCGTAGTGGGGCGGGGTTGGCAAAGATGTCGGCATTGCCTACGATGTGTCCTTCGCCTTCTATCTCGAACCGTATTGATTGATTTGTTAGTCGTTTTACGTTTCCGTTGTTGTCGGTTATCGATGCTACGAGGGTAACAACGTCTGAGCCGTCGGCATAAAAATTCATTCCTTCGTTATCTAAGGTAAGTTTTACTTTGGTGGGGCGCATAGCGGGCGTTACTGTGTGCGATGCTACTAACTTGCCGTCGATGTATCCTTCGGCAACCATAGATGGCTGAAGCCTTGTTCCGTCGCTTTTGTTTCGGTATCGGGTGTGCATAAAGTCGTACACGTCTTTTATTACGATTGGTGGATAGGGCATCTGGTTGCTATTGTGTGTGGTTTTGTATGTGTATTCGTATTCTCCGTCGTTATAATTAAACCTAACTTCGTCGCAGTTTGAGAAAATTATAACGTCTTTCCCAGAGGCAGGTGTCATCTCGTGAGCGATATACACCATAGGGCCCGAGTCGGCTATTGCGTGTGTGCTTTTGGGGTTTCTCTGCGACATAAACATATAGTATGAGTATTTAGGCTGACGAAAGACGTCCATTATTCCTCCGTAGAAAGGGTCGGGGTGGTATCCTCTCTGATGGTCAAAAGAATGCCAAAGGGCTCCTCCGATGTGGTGTCGGGTGGTTTTATAAAAGCTGTCGTAACTTGTTTTTCCGTTGTTAGGCATTGCGTATAAATGGGCTTGCACGTGCATTGCAGCCTCTCCCCAGTTTCGGGCTATACGGCTCGAAGAGTTTTGTGCAGTCCAGTCGTCAACGTTATCTCCCCACTCTCGGGTGAAGTATGTCTTTGTACTGTCGATGTTTTGCAAAGCCCAGCTTTTATCGCCCGTAGAAGGGTGTCCGAAGATTATTGGGAAGTGCTCGCTACCTCCTGCCCTTTCGTCGCTTGCTGTATAACAGTAGGGATAAGGATATTCTTCGTTCACAACATTAATTGTGTTTTGCGCAAAATCTCCTGGGTAATGAGTTTCATTAAGTATTGGCTCCCAAAGCCAAACGCAAGGACGATTGCGGTCGCGACGAACTATCTGACGAATATCGTTATAAACTCGCTGTTCGAATGTGGGTGCTGGATTCCAATATTGCCAACCTGGTGTATTCTCGATTAGCAACAATCCAAGTTCATCGCAAGCGTCCATAAAAGCAGGGTCTTGCGGGTAATGTGCATTGCGGATAACTTCGAGTCCGGCATCGCGTAGTTTCTTGGCATCTCGCCAGTGCGCACTGTTAGATACTGCATTGCCAACGATAGCATAATCTTGATGGCGGTTAGCTCCAATTACTGGGCGAGGATAGGGTTCTCCATTAAGCCAAAATCCATCTACGCCCTTAAACTCTATACTTCTTATTCCTATCTTTTGTCGGTAGCCGTCAACAATTTTTCCTTTGCTATCTTTAATTGTAACATAGAGATTGTATAGGTGTGGTTTATCGGGCGACCACAAGTCTGGGTTTCTTAATGTTATCTTATTTAGAAAGTGATTTGCCGTTGCTGACGACAGCGAAACTTTTTGTTTTTTCTTACTTACTGATTTACCTTCAATGCTTTGCAAATCATATTCTACAGAGCCGTTAAATTTCTGCGAAGTATTGTTTCTTATGTGTAATCGCAAGTTAATATCCGCCGATGATTTAGATACATTATTATAAGAGACGAACAAACCTCCTCCTGCTATTTCGTTTTCGAAGTTGGGGTCTGTAATATACACTTCGTTATGAGCTATCAACCAACAATCACGATATATTCCTCCGAAGTAGGCAAAGTCTAACACATCTTGAAACTTACCCGGAGGATAATCTTTATCATCGCTATTATCTGCCCACACTGCAATAACATTATCTTCGTTCCACTTAATATATTCCGAAATGTCTATTATCACAGGCAGATAGCCTCCAAACTGTTCTTTCACCAAGCTACCGTTAATATAAACTTTGCTTTTACCCATTATGGCTTCGAAGTGAAGGAAAAGTTTCTTGCCTTTAAGTTTAGTGTCAGGATTGAAATGCTTTCTATACCACACCTCTCCCTGATAATTAATACAACCACTTGCCTCTAAGGGCAATAATTCGATACCGTCAGGAAGCGATACCACCTGCCAATCTTTATCATCAAAAGATACTTGTTCTGCCCCTGAGACATTCCCAATATGCATACGCCAAGCTGGATTCATACTATAAACAGTTCGACCGCTATTGTCGACTTGATAAAAACCTGCAGTAGAAAACTCCGGCTGATGATTCGCTTTTAGTTGTATCGCTATCAATAGTAGCACCCAAACAATAATATACTTAGAATTTAATCTTTTCATTTCATTACCTTTAATTATATAATACAGATACTATAAGACTTTTGTGTCTCATTAATTATGGCAAATGTAGGAAATTATATTGAACTTGCGAAATAGTTGCCTTTGGGGTTATGAATCTACTAATGGATTAAATGGATAGAAAAATTAGGCTTTTTACGATTTTTTCACTATATATTTGTAGCGGAAATTAAAAACAATAAATAATTTACGTTATGAAAACATTTTCTACAATTAGAAAAATGCTTATGCTGACAACGATGTTGTTTGCCTTTACGAGTGTGTTTGCTCAAGGAACCCTCAATTATACGGTTTCTGGGTTGCAGGCTAATGATAAGTCTGTGGTGTCTTTAGGCTCTAATGCTTATTTGGATACAAAAACAATTTCTGCTGATGGAAGCTATACTTTTACAGATATTCCAGCGGGAGAGTATTTTATTAAAATTGAAGCCAACGGCTATAACTTGCCAGATGCTCAAACTGTTATTGTTCATGAGAATGGGAGCATAGACCCAGCAGTTGGCATTAAAATGGTTATTACAAAAATGGAAGCAGACTCGGATACATGGACACATTCTTGGAGTGAAGATGTGAGTAATTCAGGATATACGAAAACTGCATACGTAAACAATCCTCCAGAGATTGAGTTTCTGGGTAAAAAAATAGTTCCATCAGATGTAGCTTTTGCGGGAGAGTTAAAGAATAAATACAATATTATTTTGTCTGACGAAGAAGAAATGTGGACACAGGAATATGCTTATCGTCTAATAGAATCATTAAAAACACTACCTTGTTTTTCTGCATATAATATGTCTGAAGGTAAAATTAAACCTGCAAAATTTGTATTGACAGAAGATCATATATATGAAGATATTACTATAGACAAACAAGAAGATGCTCAAATTGTGAGGATATCAAAAGCTTGTTTCGTTTATGCTAATCCTTTTTTGGTAAATTTAGATGGAGTTAGAGGACGTTTCTTTTCTAAACGCTTGCATCATGCATTAGTAAATTTCGCTACTGATTTTGGAAATGATTCAAAGCGAGTAAATTCTATTTTAAAAGAAAGGTTTGGTTGTACTACTAATGTGCCAAATTATTCCGTTTTAACCGCAGGCACTACAAATGAAGATGCAGGACACTTTCAGAAATTCAACCCTGATGAGTTAGTGAGTATTATAAATATGTTTGAAGAATTGCCAGAGGGTTTTCATAAAACACCTCATCTTAATTATTTAGTTCGTCGTCTTAATGGAACAGAACATCCACATTATCCCGATGCTGCGGCTGTTGCGTGGTATTTAGATAATGGGTATATCGAATTTATGGAAAATGCGTTTAGAGGAGATGCCAACAATTTCGAAACCTTGCGATTGATTTTGCATGAAAAAACACATTTCCTATGGGCTTTCTCTTTCTCTGAAGAGATTAGAAACGATTGGACAGCATTGGGAGGCTGGTATGAAGATCCTAATTCTGAGTCAGGGTGGTCGACAACTAAAGATACAGAGTTTGTGTCGGCTTATGCTCATTCAAAAAATCCGAATGAAGATATGGCTGAGTCGGTAGCGCATTACCTAAAGAACCCCGAATTATTGCAATCGCGTTCGCTTCCAAAGTATGAATTTATTCGCGACCGCATTATGCACGGAACACGTTATATTTCTAAAATACCAGAACATCTTACTTTTGAAGTATTAAATCTTTTTCCTGATTATGATTATCCAGGGAAGATTAAACGTTTAGATATTAAAGTAGAAGGGGCGCCCAATGATGATAAGTTGCTAACTGTAGAAATTGAATTAAATCATATAGAAGGCTTTGAAGATGGGGCCATTGGTGGTGGAACTCGCCTTACGAGTCCTTATTTTATTGATGAAGATGGCGTGATGCGCTCCCAATTTGTAGATATGGGGTTTGAATTGGTAGATGACAATCCTCATTTATTAAGAGGCTCTGTGCCTATTAGTAAATATAGCAAAACAGGATACTGGCAAGCAGGAGATATTATTATAAGAGATGTACACGGTAATCAACGTTTTGAAGGGCGAAATGATTGTGTGTGGAATATGTATGTAAATAATACTTTGGAAGATTTAGAGGCTCCAAAGTATGAGCCAGGTAGCTTAAATTATGAATTGATGGATACAGTTGTCGAAGGACATAATGCTAAAAATTTAAGAATAAGCTATAAAGTTACAGACAATGTAGATATTCAAACCACATTTGTTAGAATTTTGCGAAGTGACGGAATATATTCTTATGGGGAACAATATGGAGTTTATGATCCTATAACACAAATCGCTACAGTTGATTTTTTAGTTACAGAATTTTTAGAATCAGATGATTATTGGGTTGTATGGTTGTCTGCTAGTGATTTTGCTAGAAATACAAAAGATGTCACATTCTCCGACTCTCCTTTAGACCAACCTATTCAGAAAATTTATATCGAATCTACAAATCCAGATACAGAAGCTCCTGAAGTTGATATAAATCGTATAACTGTTTATGCAGAACCGACTAATCAAGAAAATCCAGATGGAGAAACTTTGGTAACAATCAACTATTATGTAAGAGATAATAAATCTGGAGTTAGAACAATTAGGTATTCTTTAAGAGATCCACAAGGCGTAGATCATAAAGCATCTCATTATCATCAACACCATTATGATGGGGAGTATTTTAAGGGTGATCCTACTGTTTGGGAAAAATATACTATTTCGTGTGTTTTGCCAAAGGGGTCAGCTCCTGGGATTTGGGGATTGTCTGAATTGGAATTGACAGATAGAGCTTGGAATATTCGTACTTACAACTTCGTTGAGACTTTGATTTTTGAACCAGACAACTCAACAGCTGATTATGTTCTTTTTGCAGAGTTAGGAGATGATAGTAATTATATAAATCTAAATGTAACATCAGAAACAGATAATGTTTCGGGATTTAATTACCGTATCATAAATGAAGATACTGGTGTAGAGATAACTGGAGAGATTGAATTAGCTAAACCTCAAATGCTAAGATCTTCAAATGATATATTGCTTGATATTTCTTCCTTAGGTACGGGTAATATAGTTGTTATAGTGCATGTAAAAGATAAAGATGGTGAAGTTTTGGCTGTTCGTTCTTCTAAAATAAATAAAGCGGCAACTCCAGCTACTCTTACTTGGAAAGGAACAAAATCGGCAGATTGGAATGATGCCGCAAACTGGATGGAAGGGGGTAAGCCAAACAATTTGTCTTCAATTATAATTCCAGCCAATACTTCTAATGTTGTAACTATCCCTTCGGGCATTACTATTGCAGGTCTTACAATGAAAGAAGGAGCTAAAGCTATTCTTGATGGAAGTATAAATATTTCAGAAAACATAAAAGTCGAGGTATCGCCAGTTGCCGACAGATGGTATCCTGTAGGTTTCCCATTTGAAATAAGTGGAGCTTACTATTATGGTTTTGATGAGGGAGAAGAATTATTAAATCCTTACAAAGTAGAAGAAGGGGGAGATTATTGGTTGAAAGAATATTTATCATCTGATGACAAGTTTGAGTATACACAAAACTATAGTGCTGGTAATGGATACATAGTTCAATATCCTGAATATTTCAGTACGGCTACTCTTCCCGTGATTTATACTTCAGCTTCAGATATCACTCTTAAAGTATCAAGCGAAGCAAAAATAGTTCCTTCAACTGAAAATACGTACGAATTAAAAGCCAATCCTACTCTTAATACCATTACAGTTAAATCAGAAAATGGAACTTATTACTATAAATACGAAGCAACAAATAATATATTCAGAAGAGTGGAAAATGATGCAACTGCTGAAATAGATCCTTTTGAGTCGGTGGTTGTTGTAAAGAATGCAAGTTTATTGAAATCAATAATAAGTGATGGCGACCTTACTAATTTAGAAGATGTAAACGTATCGAATGATGAGGTTGTAAGAACTCAATACTTCAATCTTCAAGGTGTTGAAATTAAGAGACCATCGAACAGTAGTTCGGGTGTGTTTATTATAAAACAAACGATGAACTCAGGTATTATTAACACAATAAAAATAATAAAATGAAAACAAGACATATCATTATAACTGTATTTTGCTTATTTGTATCTTGCCAGCTTTTTGCTCAAGATATATTCAGAGAAAAAGCAGATAATTGGACAAAGCGAGAGTCCCTAACAGAAAGTAGAGGTAATCTTATTAACGCAAATACTAATCCTACAAATGGAGACCCTGGAGTTACTCCGGTAGGAGATGCTTTGTTAGTGGTTCTTGGTTTAACAGGAGTTTATGCGATAGCAAAAGCTCGCAACATTAAAAAAATACTTTCTTAAATAAATAGCTCTTCGTTGCTTTAGCCTAAACTTAAAAAGTTTTCTCCTAAAGTAGCGAAGAGCCTTATTTTATCATACATTTGTATTGTATTTCAATTATCAATTAAAAATAACAAATTCAATACAATATTTATGACAGCAAAACAACGTTCCACTAAAAACAAAACGCTAACCTTAAGCGAAGAAGAAAAACTTCAACTTTCGGGGAAACTATTACAACCCGAAAGCGATTTAACAGTTGAAGAGCTAACAAACAAAACCATTTACAGTGATATGTTTGCTGCTATAAAACTTCTTCCCGAAGCTTTTGCCGATCTTATAATAATAGATCCTCCGTATAATCTTACTAAAGACTTTGCTGGAATGAAATTCAAAAGAATGTCGGACGATGAATACTTGGATTATTTAGAATCTTGGTTCCCCGATGTTCTTAAATGCTTAAAACTTAATGGTTCTCTTTATTTGTGCGGCGACTGGAAATGCACATCAGCTCTTTATCAGATTATGAGTAAATATATGACTGTTGTAAATCGTATAACCTGGCAAAGAGAAAAAGGAAAGGGAGCAAAAGCTAATTGGAAAAATGCAATGGAAGATATCTGGTTTGGTGTAAATAAACCTAATGATTATTACTTTGATATAGATGCGGTAAAGATTAGACGGAAAGTTATAGCTCCTTATAAACAAGATGGTAAACCTAAAGATTGGGAAGAAACAAGCGAAGGCAATTTTCGTATGACTCACCCTTCTAACTTCTGGGACGATATAACCGTTCCTTATTGGTCGATGCCTGAAAATACAGATCACCCGACACAAAAACCAGAGAAGCTTATTGCTAAGTTAATTCTTGCAAGTTGTCCTGAAGGCGGATTAGTCTTCGACCCATTTGTAGGTTCTGGAACTACCTCTGTTGTTGCTAAAAAACTTAATAGAAACTACTGTGGAATAGAGCATAACTTAGAATATGCATATTATACAGAGAAGCGATTATTAATGGCAAAGAAAGATAAAACTATTCAAGGATATGCCGATGGTGTGTTTTGGGAAAGAAATACTGCTTTGACTCAGAAGCAACGCCAGAAAAAAAAACAGATAACAAACACCTAACTTTAGACTTTTAATGTCTATATTTGCGACTTAATTAACATTCCTCTGTTATGTACAAGAAAATATTTATTTGCTTATTTTTATTCGCTCTTACTCCATTGTTCGTAAATGCACAAGAACAAGAGGTAACTAAGACCGAAGAAGTTGTAGTTGTTGAAGAAAAAAACGAGTCTATCATACAAAAAGTAGAACATTGGTTCGAAAATAATATGAACTATACTACTATAACTCTTTTAATGACTGTTGAAAGTTCATTTATCCCCTTCCCCTCGGAAATTGTAATTCCTCCAGCAGCTTATATTGCAAGTAAACCCGACTCTAAGCTTAATATATTTTTAGTTGTTTTGTTCGGTACTTTGGGTGCTTTAATAGGAGCTCTTATTAATTACTACCTTGCTATGTGGCTTGGCAGACCTATTATTTATAAGTTTGCTGATAGCAAAATAGGCCGTGCGCTTCTTTTGAATAGCGAAAAGATAAAGAAATCGGAAGATTATTTTAATAAACACGGAAAGGTTTCTACCTTCGTAGGACGTCTAATTCCTGGTATTCGTCAGTTTATATCTATTCCTGCAGGACTTGCTCGAATGAATATTTTTAGTTTTATGCTTTATACAACTATAGGAGCTGGTATCTGGAATGTGGTTTTAGCATTAGTTGGTTATTTAGCTCAAGGGCAACAAGATGTAATAGAAGAATACAGTCACGAATTATCTTATATTATCTTAGCTCTTGTAGTTGTGTTTGCCATTTATTTCGTGTATAAACATTTTATAAAGAAGAAATAATTGTGATTTTTAGTTGAAAAATACTGAGTTCGCAATTTTTAATCAAAATACTTCAATACTTTTGCTTCATTTACAATTATTCTTTGTACTTTTGCATCTCAAACAGGGAAAAGTTTGAGCTTTATGAATTTCAAGATTAAAATAACAGTATTATATACGTATTGAATGCGGCTGGTTTTCAAACCTTCCGCATTTTTTTTGACTTGTTGTAAGCTAAAACAAAAATCCTCGACAATTCGTTAATAAATAGTTATACAAAATATGAGTATGGACAAAATTAAAAAACTAAACAAAGTCTTAATCTTAGGCTCAGGAGCCTTGAAGATAGGACAAGCTGGGGAGTTTGATTACTCCGGGTCGCAAGCGTTAAAAGCTTTGAAAGAGGAAGGTATATCTACCTTGCTTATTAATCCTAACATTGCAACTATTCAAACATCTGAAGGCGTTGCCGATAAGGTTTATTTTCTTCCTATTACTCCTTATTTTGTAGAAGAGGTAATTAAGAAAGAACAACCCGATGGTATTCTTCTTGCTTTTGGTGGTCAAACAGCTCTTAACTGTGGTACGGAAATGTATCTTAACGGAACTCTTAAGAAATATGGAGTGGAAGTGTTAGGGACTTCGGTTGAAGCTATTATGAAAACAGAAGATAGAGACTTGTTTGTTAAAGCTCTTTCTGAAATAGGTGTAAAAACTCCTGTTAGTCAGGCAGTAGAAACACTCGACGATGCAATTAAAGCTGCTAACGAAATAGGATTCCCTATTATGGTGCGCTCTGCTTATGCTTTAGGTGGACTTGGTAGCGGTATTTGTGAAAATCAAGATGAGTTTGTTACACTTTGTGAGTCTTCTTTAGCTTACTCAAAACAGATATTAGTAGAAGAATCTCTCAAAGGTTGGAAAGAAATAGAATTTGAAGTTATCAGAGATAAAAACGATCATTGCTTCACTGTGGTTCCTATGGAAAACGTAGACCCACTGGGTGTACACACAGGAGAAAGTATTGTGGTTGCTCCTATCTGTTCTTTATCTAAAGAACAAATAACATTATTAGAAGATTTAGCAAAGAAAACTGTTCGCCACTTAGGTATTGTGGGCGAATGTAACATTCAATACGCATTCAATCCTTTCACTAACGACTATAGAGTAATAGAAATCAATGCTCGATTGAGCCGCTCTTCGGCTTTAGCTTCTAAGGCAAGTGGCTATCCGTTGGCTTTCGTAGCTGCAAAATTGGCTTTAGGTTATTCTTTAGACCAAATAGGCGAAATGGGAACTCCTAACTCTGCTTATGTTGCTCCTTCAGTAGACTATATGATAGTAAAGATACCTCGTTGGGATTTAACTAAATTCGCTGGAGTATCTCGTCAGATAGGTTCGAGTATGAAATCGGTTGGAGAGATTATGTCTATCGGTAAATCTTTTGAAGAAATTATTCAAAAAGGTTTACGTATGATAGGACAAGGTATGCACGGATTTGTAGGTAACAAAGATATTACTTTCGAAAACTTAGACGATGAACTTGCAAACCCTACCGACCTTCGTATATTTGCCGTAGCTGAAGCTTTAGAAAAAGGCTATACTATAGAACAAATTTACAATCTTACAAAGATTGACACTTGGTTCTTAAACGGACTTAAAAATATTGTTGACTATACTAAGGTTTTAAGTAAATATAACTCAATAGAAGACCTTCCTGCTGACGTTATTAAAGAAGCTAAACGTTTAGGATTTTCCGACTTTCAGATTGCTCGCTATGTAGAAGACCCTGAAGGTAATATGGAAAATAGCAACTTAAAGGTTAGAGAAGTTAGAAAGAAACTTAATATCGTTCCTGCTGTTAAGAGAATAAACACAATAGCTTCGGAACACCCCGATATTACTAACTACCTTTATATGACTTATGGCACAGAAGGTTATGACATATCTTATCAGAACAACGACAAGAATGTTGTAGTGTTAGGTTCGGGTGCATATCGCATCGGTTCTTCGGTAGAGTTCGACTGGTGTTCGGTTAATGCTGTGCAAACAGCTCGTAAGTTAGGTTATAAAGCTACTATGATTAACTATAATCCTGAAACAGTTTCGACCGACTACGATATGTGCGACCGTCTTTACTTCGACGAACTTTCGTTCGAAAGAGTAATGGATATTATCGACCTTGAAACTCCTAAAGGAGTGATAGTATCGGTAGGAGGACAGATTCCTAACAACCTTGCAATGAAACTTAATCGTCAGCAAGTGCCTATCTTGGGAACATCTCCTTTAAGCATCGACCGTGCCGAAAACCGTCACAAATTCTCTTCGATGCTCGATCAACTTAACATCGACCAACCACAATGGAAAGAGCTTACAAGTATGGAAGACATTAATGCTTTCGTCGACAAAGTAGGCTTCCCTGTTCTTATTCGTCCTTCTTACGTTCTTTCGGGTGCGGCAATGAATGTTTGTTATACTCACGAAGATATGAAAACATTCCTTAAAGAAGCAGCTAAGGTTTCTAAAGAATACCCTGTAGTTGTGTCGGAGTTCTTACAAAACGCTAAGGAGATAGAGTTTGATGCAGTAGCTAAAAACGGAGAAGTAGTAGAATATGCAGTGTCGGAACACGTAGAGTTTGCCGGAGTTCACTCTGGAGATGCAACATTAGTATTCCCTGCACAAAAGATTTACTTCGAAACATTCCGCAGAATAAAGAAAGTAAGTAAGATGATTGCGAAAGAACTTAACATATCAGGTCCTTTCAACATTCAATACTTAGCTAAAAACAACGAGATAAAAGTTATAGAATGTAACCTTAGAGCTTCTCGTTCGTTCCCATTCGTATCTAAAGTTCTTAAAAGAAACTTCATAGAAACAGCAACAAAGATAATGCTTGATGCTCCTTACAGCAAACCCGATAGTTCGGCTTTCGATATAGAATGGATAGGAGTAAAAGCTTCTCAATTCTCTTTCACTCGCCTACACAATGCCGACCCAGTATTAGGTGTAGATATGTCATCAACAGGAGAAGTTGGTTGTTTAGGAGATGATTATAACGAAGCTCTTCTTTCTGCTATGATGGCAGTAGGATACGATACTCCAAAGAAAGGTATTCTTATCTCTTCTGGAGCTGCTAAATCTAAAGTTGATATGCTTGACGCTTGTAAACTTTTAAGCAGCAAGAATTATCAAATTTATGCAACAGGCGGAACTCAGAAGTTTTTGGAAGAAAACGGAGTAAGTGCTGTATCGGTAGATTGGCCAGATGAAAACGGGGTTAATGATGTAATAGAAATTATGTCGCAACATAAAATCGACCTTGTTGTTAACATACCGAAGAACAATACTCGCCGCGAGTTAACCAATGGTTATAAGATTCGCCGCGCAGCTATCGATCACAATATTCCTCTTCTTACTAACGCTCGTTTAGCAAGTGCATTTATCGAAGCATTCTGCACAATGAGTGAAAAGGATATTCAGATTAAAAGCTGGCAAGAGTATCAGCTGTAAGTAATCAATAAGATTAAATAAAAAGCGAGCGAAGATGGTCGAAAGACTTCTTCGCTCGCTTTGTTTTAGTACGTAAAAGCTAATAATTTATTGCAAGTTTGTCGTTTCACCCGTATGAAACAGGTTGTTTTATTAGTATGAAACAAAGTGTTTCACCTATATGAAACAAGTGTTTTCAAACCGTGAAACGAATTATATCAAACCGAGAAACGGATCGTTTCAAAGTATGAAATGGATTATGTCTATGTATGAAACAAAAAGGCTTTCAGCCTTTTTTGAACTAAGAACTAAGAGTGAATAACTAAGAGTTGCTGTTAGTCGAGACTATCCGCCCCTATAATAACAACGGCAAGGGGTTTCTTATAAGAGACACGAGGGAGATATAATAAGAAAGGCAAGGAGGTTCTAATAACTTCCTTGCCTTCTTTTGCTGAGATTTTATAACAGCAATAATTTTAGTTTGCTAGTATTGCAAATTACATATTAACCTGCACTACTAAGTATTTTGTTAGACTCCAAAAATTATTTACATCAAGTATTCTAAGTTCTTCTTGTCCGTTAGCATCTTTACCAAACTCATAAGAACCGTCGGGGTGCTTAGAAATTAACTTACCCTTTTTAGCATATAAAGGAACAACCTTAAGAGTATGTTTATTTTCTTTTATAAAGTAATTTCTATTTAAGTCAGTACCAACCTGACCTCCATCTAATATTTTCTGAGCTTTAAGCTCTTTAGAAGTTCCGAAACAATAAAAGACTGAATTAATTTCGTTTTGTTGGTCTTTAATCATCTCTTGTTGTAAAGACGATTGAGTTCTAAGAGTCTGAACATCACCAGAAAGAGTATTCACACTTTCACTAAGAGAAGCTATTTGTTCGTTCTTTTGTTCTAATTCATCTTTCAATGCAACCAAAGCCATTGTTTTTTGTTCCAACTCTAATCTTAATCCATTTAATGTTTTGGATAATTGAGCCGAATTAAGGTTTGACGACTTAAGTTTTGCTTCCAAGTCGGATATTTGTTTACGGTTTTTGTCTAAAGTTTCAGTAATAAACTTCATATCATTTTGTATACGCTCCTTAACCGTAGGAGTTAATTCGCCAGTTGAAGACGACTGAACAGAAAGATAGTTCTCTGCCGACTTAATACTCTTAAAGTTTTCTTCGATTTCATCGAATAATAACATCACCTCATCTAACTCTGAAGTAACTTTTGCATTAGCCGCAGCAATAGAATCTCTTTCGGCTTGGAGTTTTTTATACTCCGATGAGTATTTTCCGCACGATGTAAATACCAGTGCTAATACTGTTGTTAATAATAATGCCTTTTTCATTTTCTTTATTTGTTTATTGATTAATATATTCCTTCTTCTTTTTTTCTTTTTCTTTACCCTCGATAATTAGAACAAACTCTCCTCTGATTTCGTTCACTGAGAAGTGAGAAATTAATTCTCTAAGACTTCCTCTAACTGTTTCTTCGTGTAATTTAGATATTTCTCGAGAAGCAGAGGCTTGTCTTTCTTCTCCAAAATACTCCGCCAGTTGTTCTAAAGTTTTAAGAACTCTAAATGGCGATTCGTATAGAATAATGGTTCTATCTTCTAACGCAAGTTCTTCTAATTTAGTTTTTCTTCCTTTCTTTTGTGGAAGAAAACCCTCAAAACAAAATCTATCAGTAGGAAACCCCGACATAACAAGCGCAGGAACAAAAGCTGTTGCACCAGGCAAACATTCAACCTTTACGCCCTCTTTAATACATTCTCGCACGAGAAAAAAACCAGGGTCTGATATACCAGGAGTTCCTGCATCAGAGACAAGAGCTATACTTTCACCTCCTTTTATTCGAGAAACAATATTACTTGACGTTTGATGTTCGTTAAACTTATGATGAGACATCATTTTGTTTTGAATCTCGAAATGTTTGAGCAAAAATCCTGTAGTTCGTGTATCTTCAGCCAGAATCAAATCGACTTCTTTCAATACTCGTATCGCTCTAAAGGTAATATCTTCAAGATTTCCGATAGGTGTAGGCACTAAATAGAGTTTGTTATCCATAAAACAACATTTAAATAAAGCGTTTGTCTAATATTTCTTTGAACGCAACAACCGATTCGGACTCCCAATCCCAAGAGAAATATTCTTTAAGGTAATCTAAAGCCTCAGTCTTCGACTCTATATTGTTAAGATAATTCATTGTTTCATTCATTAGCTCAGAATTTCCGCTAAACAAATCTCTTTGAAAACGGAACTTATCATTAAAAGTTAACGACGACTGTATAGTCGCAAATAGCTTTTTACCAATTTTATCGCCTAAAAACTCTACAGAACTTTCTGCTATTTCTTCAGAAACTTCTTCTTTCGGAAGCTCTTCTATTGATTCTAAAACTTCTTCTATAGTTGTTTCAACAACATATTCCTTTGGAGGCATACACTCTTCGGGGAGATCGTTGTCTTGATTAAGCATTTCCAACTCTCGCTTTTTCTCTTCTTCTCTTTCTCTAAACTGTTTTTCTTCCAGTTTATTTAATTGGTCCTTTAATTTGTAGATTTTATCATGACTTTCACTAAAAAAGGAAAGAGGTAAGACTTGTTCTTGAAGCATACATTCAAAGGCATTCTCTAAAGAATGAAGGATTTTCAAACATTCGTCGATTTCTGTTTTGTATTGCATCTGTATATTGTTTTATAATGATACTTGACAAATGTATAAAATAATTAGGAATTGGAATTATAATTAGGAATTATTAGGAATAATTTCTTCCACCGGATTAAGCAAGTAAAGATTTTCAGTGGCACGAGTAAAGGCGGTATAAAGCCAACGATAGAAGTTCAGACCAAGGTATTCTTCAGGTATATATGAAAGATCTAAGAAAACATTCTTCCACTGACCACCTTGTGCTTTATGCCCTGTAACGGCATAGGCATATTTAACTTGCACTGCATTAAAAAAGGGGTCGGCTTTAATCTTTTGAAGCTTTCCTTTTTTTGTTGGTATGTCGGCATAGTCTTCCAGAACGCTATAAAATAGTTTATCTGATTCTTCTTTTGAAAGAGCTGGTGAATTAGAATGTAGAGTTTCTTTTATAATCTTCAAATCCATCTCAACGTTATAATCAGGAAAGTATGCTGTTACATCGCAGAAGTTGAAGCCATATAGTTGTTGCTCCTTCCCTACTCTCTTTATTTCCATAATATCTCCATTTGCTATAAAATCTAACTCTGGAATCTTTTCTGTCCAATGATAATTATTTTTTACCACCATAAGCATTTCACCAGACGATAGCTCTTCTTCCCTCCACAGGATTTGATTTCTAATTCCTTTATTAAATAGATTTGATGCATAGTTTGAGCGAGAAATCACAATAGTTTCCTCCATTCCATCGCGACTATAAGCATCTTCTATAGCTTCAACCATCTCCTCTCCTCTTACTATCTTTACATCTTTATAGTTGCTTATTGTTATTTTAGGGAAAGTAAACACTTTATCTAACTCTATAGCTTTGCGGAGATTTGTTGCATTCATTAAAATTCCCGACATCTCGGCTTGTCTCACTACCTGAGTAAGAGTAACCGAAGTTACATCTAATCCATATCCCGAAAGTATATTATCATCTAAAGCGGGACTTTCTGTTTGCGACACTGGAGGTAACTGAGCCGAATCGCCCAACAGCACCATACGGCAACCTTCGCCAGAGTAAACGTAATGAATAAGGTCGTCAAGCAATCTTCCATTACCAAAACTTATAGAATCTATTCCTGAGTTAGCTATCATCGAAGCCTCATCGACAATAAAAAGGGTGTTTTTGTTTAAGTTATCTGCTGTTGTGAAATCAACGTAATCGTTAGAAAAAGCTTTTTGTCGATATATCTTCTTGTGAATAGTGTAAGCTGGCTGTCCTGCATAAAGAGCGAAAACTTTAGCAGCTCTACCTGTAGGAGCAAGCAATACAGTTTTTTGTTGTAAGCTATTCATAGTTTTTACAAGCGCACCTAACAACGACGACTTTCCCGTACCTGCATATCCTTTAAGTAGGAAAATAGATTTATCGTTGTGCGAGAACATAAATTTACTTATTTCGTTCATAGCAAGTTCTTGGTCTTTGGTAGGGCTAAAGACAAAGTTGTTTTTAATTTGTTCTAAGAATAACTCCGTTATCATACAGATTTAGTTGTTAAGGGTGTAAAGTTAAACAATAATTTTCTACATTTGTACAACAAAAGATACAGCAATGAGACGTGTAATTCAATTCATACTATTAATATTTGTTATCGTATTAGTTTATATGTGTGTTGCAAGTATATTAAATAATTAGAAATGAAGATAGAACTTCCTGATAATATAAACTTAGATTATCTCGATAAATATATATTGTCGATATTAATCGATAAACAATATTCTTTTTCTTTATACAACAAAGAAACACAAAGCGTTGACTTTTACTATACTTTGAAATCTAATAAGAATAATGCTTTTACCGATTTTCAGGATTTAATGTTCGAAAATGAGTTCTTTACGTCGACCTTTGGTAAGGTTTATATCATAAACTATAGCGATAGGTACACTCATATTCCCGAAATACTTTTCGATGAGAAAGATAAAGAATCATTTATGAACTTTCTTTTTTCAGACAAGTTAGAAAAGATACTTTCAAATACAGTAAACGAGACAGGTATTGTTACGCTTCATTCTATTAATGAAAATATTTACGACTTCTTTCATCGTTCGTTTGTAGATTTTGAATTGACACATTATACAGTTCCTATTATTTCTTATCTACAAAACATAGAGAGTAGCAATAGCAAACAAATGTTTTTCAACAAATCCAACACCAGATTAGATGTATATTGCTTCTTTCATAATAAACTACAACTTGTAAATAGTTTCGATTGTAATTCAAACAACGAAGCTGTATATTATTTGTTATTAATATGGAAGCAATTAAAGTTAGATCAGATGAACGACTTTTTATATTCTCTATCTTACAATGAAGAAATACTTGAAATATTAAAGACTTATATCAACAAAGTTGAGACATTAGAATATCATAACGATATAGACAAAAACGTTCCTTTTGAAATACAAATATTATGGAATACATAAAAGAAATTAAATTAGATAATCTGTGGGGGTCTTCTCGTAATATTCATTGGGAAAACTTACACCCGCACGTTAATATTTTAGTAGGAATTAATGGTTCGGGGAAAACTTCGTTACTTAATGTTTTATGGGGAAGTATTAATGAAGATTTTCGTCCTCTTAAAAAGTATAAAGTAAACGGCATTACCATAGAAACTGTTAATGCAGAAGAGGAAACAACTACTCCTCTTCGCATATTAAAAAAGAGTAATCCTTACATTGCTATAGGTGATACTAATTTTGGCACTGAGTTTATCAGCACTTTCGACGTTATTCCCTCCAATAAGTCAAAACTTGACACACCTCTTACTACAGAACTTTTAGATGTTATCTACACAACAGGCAAAGGCAGAAACTCTTTCTTCGATTATCGACTTAAAACAAGCAATTTCCCCGAAAGAGCAGCCGAAATAAACGCAAATATTCAGTGGCTTTATAAACTTATCAACAAACAATTTGAAGCTACTAATAAGAAAATAATGATTGATGTTGATTCTAACAAATTGGTATTTAAGCAGAACAACGACATAATACACCTCGAAGAACTATCGTCTGGAGAAAAACAATTCCTATTGATAATATTCAAAGTATTTTTAATGGAGAAAAAGCCTTTTGTTTTGATAATGGACGAACCTGAAATCTCTTTAGACATAGATTGGCAATTCGATTTAATAAATATAATTCACGAACTAAACCCTAATTGCCAGATAATAATATCAACACACTCGCCAAGCATATTCGGAGACGGCTGGGGCGATAAGGTTGTGTATATGGAAGATATTACTAAAATATGAAAGTTCAATCTCCACATAAAATACGACACTACAAATCTTTAGCAAATTACTATAAAAACCTTCCTATAAGACAGAGAAGGGTTAAGGCATCGGTGCACTTAGAGTCGGGAGATGACGTTCATTTTTGGAAAACAATATTCAAACATTATTTCCCAAAAGACAATTTTCACTTCATAACCTATTCGAGAAGTCATTCGGGCAACAATGCTACTGGTAGCGCACAATGCTTAGCTTACAAAGATTACCTAAGCAAAGAGTTTGTTGTGTGCATTGATAGCGATTATAAATACATTTCAGGATACCCTAACATCGACATAAATCATTTCATATTTCAAACTTATACTTATTCGTTCGAAAATCATAATTGTTACAGTGCCGGACTTTCAGATGTTTGTAAGGCTTCGACTGGATACGACAACAATTACTACAACTTTGAAAACTTTTTTGTTGATTATTCTAATATCATCTTCGACCTCTTTGCTTGGCATATAGCATTATACAGAAGAAATCATAAAGCATTCCCTATCAAATCTTTTCTGGAAGTTATAACTCTACAATCAGGTTCTAATGATATTTACAATGAATCAAAGGAATTTCTTTACACCATTAATATAAAGGTGCAAAATAAAATTAGAAAGCTCCGAAAAGATTATCCTTCAATAAATATTCATAAAGAAAAAGAGCATTTGTATTCTTTAGGTATCCACGACGACAATGTTTATCTTTTTGTGCGAGGACATAATATTCACGCTCTGTGTGTATCTATTGGCAGAGATGTTTGTAAGTGGATACTTAATGAAGAAAAAGGCAAGTCGTATAACTCTCCTGATAAAATTAGCAAGTTATACAATGAACGAAGAACTTTCAAAAGTAAGATAAGGAACAATATACTTTTTGAAGAATACCCCGAAATACAAAAGATTGGGGAAGATATGAACTATTACAAATCTTTATTTAATAAATAATATGCGTATTGTTAGCGGAAAATACAGAAGCAGACGCTTCGATGTGCCTAAGTCTTTTAAGTCTCGACCAACTACCGACTTTGCAAAAGAGAATCTATTTAATGTATTGAATAATATGATAGATTTTGAAGATACTGTTGCCTTAGATTTGTTTTCGGGTACAGGCAGTATAAGTTTTGAGTTATTATCTCGTGGCTGTCCTTCGGTTACTTGTGTGGAAAAAGATTCTATGCATTATTCATTCATTAAAAAAGTAAAAGCGGAACTTAACGACAACAACTTAACCACGATAAAAGCTGATGTTTTTAAGTTTATTGAATCGTGCAACCAAAAATTCGACCTTATCTTTGCCGACCCTCCTTATGCCTTAAAGGAATTAGAATTAATACCCAATATTATTCTATCAAAAGATATTCTTAACCCTGGCGGTATATTCATAATGGAGCACCCGAAGGAATACGACTTCTCAAGTATAGATCGATTTAGTCAGAAAAGGGTGTATGGTGCAGTAAACTTTAGCTTGTTTATGTAAGTCAAGGTTTAAATAATAATGTCAATATTCTTTTCAATAGTTTATATATTTTTCTATTTTTGCATTATTAATAAAATAAAATGAAAAAGATTATCATTCTAATTTATCAGTTGTTAGTATGGCTTCCTCTCTCCGTTACAGCAACAGTAATAACGGCTATAACTGTAAGTGTTGGCTGTTTGTTAGGTGGCGAACGGTTCTTTAGTTATTATCCTGGCGTATGGTGGTCGCGTTTTATTTGTTTTATTTCTTTATGTCCTGTAAAAGTAAAAGGACGAGAAAAGTTAAAAAAACAATCATATATCTTTGTTGCTAATCACCAAGGAGCTTATGATATTTTCCTTATATATGGATTCTTGAATTATCCTATAAAATGGGTAATGAAGCAGAGTTTACGCAAAATCCCTTTTGTTGGAAAAGCGTGCGAACTGGCAGGTTTTATATTTGTAGATAGTTCTTCGCCACAAGCTGCAGCCAAAACAGTAAAAGAAGCCGAAGAAAAATTAAAAAACGGAGGAGCTTCTATAGTTATCTTCCCTGAAGGCTCAAGAACATTTACTGGAGAAATAGGTAAGTTTAAGAAAGGGGCTTACCAAATGGCTATGGACTTAAAGCTTCCGATAGTGCCAATTACTATAAATGGTTCGTTCGATGTTATGAAAAGAGGTTCGTTTTTACTTAATCCTCACAAAATGGAATTAGTTATGCACGACCCTATACTTACAGATAACTTAAATGTCAACAATGTAAGAGATGTAGCTAACAATATCCGAAATTTAGCAGACTTATCTCGAAATGAAATAGATGCAGGTCTGTGGAGTAAATACAAATCAAAAAACAATTAAAATATTTTTATCTACTTGCAACGTTTTTAATATTTCTATCATCATAGTTAAAGACAAGGATGAAAATCATATTTCCGAATTAAAAAACTTTATGAGTATGAACAAAAGAAACAACATTACGAAATGGTTAGTTGCGGGGGCTTCTATCGCTGCTTGCGCATCTTTAATTTGGATAATATTCCCTTTTGTTCAACAGTTTTTCCAGTCGTATAATACCATCGCCAAAGTCGAAAATACTTCAACTCCTTTAGAAGAAGCAACAATTATTAGTGATGAACCATCGCTAATAGAGCAAGAAACTGAGTCGTTGATAATAGCTGAAGCAAAAAAATCAATATCATCTAAAGCCGTTACAGTAAAAGCTATAAGAGAAGAAAGAGAAACAAAAGAATTTATAGAGTCTCAAACTGCCGAGACGGAAATTAAGCAAGAAAACACACAGACAGAAAATAAAAAAGAAACTCCATCATTAAAAGAGAGCTTTAATTCGCATTTATCTGCTGACTATAATTTATTATCATCGTTAGAGAAAAAGACACAAAAGAAAACCAGTTTTGGAGTATACACAGGCTCTTCTACAGGAGAGTTAATTGCCTCAAATGAAAAATCGTCTGATTTTGTTTACTACGATGCAAGTCAACTAAGAAACGACATAATGGAAAATGATGGCGGACAATATAATATACCTCTAACCTCTGATAACTTTTCAAACATATCTCACAATATTCCTTTGTCGTTTGGTTTAAGTTTTAGAAAAGACTTAAATCAATATATCTCTTTAGAGACTGGTTTGGTGTATACTTATCTGTATTCTAAATTCAGAAACAAATACCCGAGAGAAGAACTGAAACAAGGATTACATTATTTAGGCATTCCAATAAAAGGAGTTGTTAATATTTATTCTGATAAATCTGATTGGCATATCTATTTCTCCGCAGGTATTATGATGGAGAAAGGGTTAAACGCTCATTATTCTTATATTTATCACGACAACAACAGAAACTATTCTACCTCTTCTAACGAGAACATAAAAGGTTTGCAGTGGTCGGTAAATGCAGCTTTAGGATTCGGATATAAACTCAACAACAGTTACAGTATTTACTTCGAGCCTAACATCAACTATTACTTAGACAATAATCAGCCATTAAATTCAAGAACACAAAACCCCATAACAATAGGAGTTTCTGCTGGTCTTAGATATATCTGGTAGAATTGCTACAAATAAGGAACAACTCTTTCTAACTGATTACCTCGAGAACCTTTTATTAAGATGTTGTATCCTTGTATATTTTCTTCTTGAAGATATTCTATTAGGTTATCAGTAGAAGAAAATAATCTCCAATTAATAGGGAACAATGCTGTGTGAACTTTGAAATTATCTCCAACTAATAGCACCTTATCTATATCGTTTAGTGATTTAAGCAAGTTCAAAACTTTTAAGTGTTCTTCTTCCGAATATTCTCCTAATTCTTTCATCTCGCCTAATACAATAATCTTAGGAGAAGCTATATATCTACCAAAATCAGTAAGTGAAACAAGCATACTACTCGGATTTGCATTGTAAGCATCTAAGAGTAAATTATTGTTTTCTGTTTTCAGAGTTTGAGAACGATTGTTTGTAGGGAGATAGTTTTCAAGTGCATTGTTAATATTATTTTGACTTACCCCAAAGTAATCGGCAATAGTTATAGCGGCTAATATATTTTCGAGATTATAAGTGCCCGAAAGATTTGTCTTAACAAGCGAATAGTTATTATCTCCTTCTTTACTCCATCTTACCGTAACATTATTCGTAGTATCAACAATGTTTCCTTTTATCTCAGCCTCAGCAGAAGAAGCGTAATAAACAACCGACAAGAGGTTATGGTATTTACTTAATATTTCATTGTCTTTATTAGCAAACACAACTCCATTCTTTTTGCGAAGATAGTCATACAACTCCGTTTTTGTTTTAATTATTCCCTCAAACGAACCAAAACCTTCTAAGTGAGCCTTACCTATATTTGTGATTAACCCATAATCTGGATCTGCAATCTTACACAAATCTTTAATTTCTCCTTGATGATTAGCCCCCATTTCAATTACTGCAAATTTATGTTCGGGTTTAATTCTTAATAAAGTAAGAGGAACACCTATATGATTGTTGAGATTTCCTTGAGTATAAAGTGTTTGATACTGTGCCGACAAAGCCGTTGCTACAAGTTCTTTTGATGTAGTTTTGCCGTTAGTTCCTGTTATTGCAATTACCTTAGGATTTAGATGTTGCCTATGGTACAGAGCAAGCTGCTGCAAAGTAATAAGAGAATTCTCTACCTTTATTATTTTTTCGTTGTCGGGTAAGTCTTGTTTGTCAGCTACTGCAAATGCAGCTCCATTATTAAGAGCTTGTTCAACATAGTTGTTGCCATCAAATCTATCTCCCTTAATTGCAAAGAAAATAGAATTAGTTTCACAATTACGACTGTCAATGCTTATGTTGGGATATTTTACAAACAAATTATATAACTCGGATATTTGCATAAATCTTCAAAATCAAATTATTAGATAAACAAAGGTATAAAATACTCTTGATTACTGAGTAAAAAAATTTACTTTTGTGTTGTGAATTTATCTAAAGAATATATGACTTCGAATGTACAAGGAGAACTAATGAATTTCTCTTCTCCTAAAGTTATGGGCATACTTAATATTACGCCCGACTCTTTCTTTTCTGGAAGTAGGAAACAAACAGAAAAAGAAATAACCGAACGTGTAATTAACATTGTAGAAGAAGGAGCAGACATAATAGATGTAGGAGCATACTCTTCGCGACCCAATGCAGTGTTTGTAAGCGAAGAAGAAGAGTGGGAAAGAATGAAGTATGGCTTAAGCATTCTTTACAAATTAGCACCAAAAGCTATAGTTTCGATAGATACTTTCAGAGCCGAAGTTGCCAAAAGAAGCGTGGAAGAGTTTGGAGCCGCAATAATCAACGATATTTCTGCAGGCGAATTAGACTCTAAAATGTTTGATACAGTTGCAAGTCTGCAAGTTCCGTATATAATTATGCATATGAGAGGTACTCCGCAAACAATGATGCAGTTTACTGATTACAATCATCTAACCCAAGACATTCTTATATACTTCTCTGAAAAAGTAAATATACTAAACCAGAAAGGAGTGAATGATATTTGGATAGACCCTGGTTTTGGCTTTAGCAAAACAACAGATCAAAACTATGAACTGCTTAGTAATTTAGAACAATTCGACATATTTAATATGCCTATACTTGTAGGTTTTTCGAGAAAAACAATGATAAGAGAAGTAATAAACGCTTCCCCAGCAGAAGCTCTAACAGGTACAGTGGCATTAAATATGTATTCTCTCACAAAAGGGGCTGATATTATCAGAGTTCACGATGTTAAAGATGCAGTAGAAACTGTAAAACTATTTAATAAAATACAACAACAATGTTAATCGACTTCGGAATTAAAGATATTATAGATATACTTTTAGTAGCATTCTTTCTTTACGAAACTTATCTCTTGATGAGAAAGACAGGAACTACTGCTATTTTCTTAGGAGTATTAGCCTTTATCGCTCTTTGGTTACTTGTTTCGCAAGTATTTGAGATGCGACTAATGGGTGCAATTCTTGATAAATTTATAAGCGTTGGCTTTATTTTACTTGTTATAGTGTTCCAAAAAGAAATAAGAGAGTTTTTACAAGCCCTGGGCTCTAATAAAGGAATTAAAATCATCACGCGACTTTTCAGACCTAAGAACAAAACCAACGAAGAAGATGTGTCGCATATAACTCCTATTGTAATGGCAGCTATGGATATGGCAAAGAGAAAAGAAGGTGCTCTCATTGCCATTCAGCAATACGACTTGTTAGACTCTTATGCAGAAACAGGAGAAGATATTAATGCAAACATTAGCACTCGACTTATTGAAAATATCTTTTTCAAGAATAGTCCGTTACACGATGGGGCGATGATTATATCGGGTAAAAAAATAAAAGCGGCTTCGTGTATCTTACCAGTGTCACAAAACCATAATATCCCTAAACGTTACGGTCTTCGACACCGTTCCGCCTTAGGATTATCGGAAGAAACCGACGCAAAGGTTATTATAGTATCGGAAGAAACAGGAAAAATTTCTTTAGCTTACAAAGCTAAACTGAAGTCTAACATTTCGGCCGAAGAGCTTCAAAAACTACTTATTACGAAAGAGTAAATACATTAACATATAGAACCATTTTCGACCAGAATCTTATCATAATCTTGTTGACTTAATTTTATATTACTCACACAGTCAACTATCTGACAAATAAAAAAAGGGAGTGCCTTTTAGTATCGACACGCCCTTGATAATAGTTAAGGTAAGTAAAATGGGTTAGGATAATTATATCTTGATATATAATTATAACACAAAAGTAACACATATATTTATACTTAGCAAGTGTTTTGTTAAAAATATTTCTAAAACTCTTGAATGTATTTCGGGGTTTATATATGGTTTTTTAGAATTTCAAGACTTTAGTTTTGTTTTTTACCTCTTAATGTGCTGGTATATAATATAATACAATAATATTTTGTTTGTAGTTGTGTGCTATTAGATTTGAATTAAATTACATTTTGATTTGAAATTTCTATTAAGTGCATTTAATGTGCAATTCAAAGTATATTAAAAAAGTAATAAAATCATTTTTTAATTCAAGTAGTGAAAGAGTGATAAAATATATATTCATTATAAATCACACATACATCTATAATATTATGATAAAATCAAAAATGCCATTTCTTGCGAAGGTGTATTAAGATAATAGTTAAGAAGCTTAAATGGATTAGGAGCGTTTATATTTTTATATATAAAAGAATATACAAAATATAATATATATGCTTATATGACACAGGCATTTTTAAAAATATATTTTATCGGACAGAAATAAAATTCTTTAGTGTAATCAAGTTTTGTCGATGATTTTGTTGACCGCCATTAACTTTGATTTGTATAGTTACTATAGTTCGAGACAAAGCTAAAGTTTTATCGGATAACAATAATTCATAGTAGATGGTGGACTATTTCGATTTTCGGGTCGCTTCCTTTAGTTCAGCAACTAACTCTATTGATTCCAATCGCATAATAGTATCATCTGAATTGCCAAAGTCAAATAGCCCAAAACTTCCATACCAAACAAGTTGGTTATCTATAATGATGTACTTCTGATAGACATTTGATTCTTGCATAACCGTAAATTTGGATTGGAGCATTTCAATACATTTCTTCGCTCGTTCTTGTTCCTTATATGATTCTATGGGGAGAGTGATAACCTTTATGGAAATGCCAGCTTGCAGAGCGGCTTCCAGCCATTCAAAAATTATATGAAGTTGCCTTTTTCGAATATAAGGGCTTGCAATCCATATTTCTTTCTTCGCATTGGAAAAGTCGTTCCGTATGATTGGTATAAACGTCTCACAATCATAAATCATACTGATTCCGTCTGGTTTATTCTTTGAGACTAAGGTCTTATACCCAATTTGGGAATAACCAGCAAGACGCTTGTGATACATACGCTCCAATACGGGGATATGGACATCTACATAGTCGTAAACAATTACATCTTGTTTGCCTGGATATTCTCGATGCAGTCGCCCTGCATATTGCGCTAACGTTCCTTTCCAAGCTACCGGAGAAGCCAGAAACAATGTGTCCAAACGAGGATAGTCAAAGCCTTCACCAATATATTTGCCTGTTGCGATTATTATTAATTTTTCGCTTGGCAGAATAGTCTCTAATGAAGTTGTCATCTCCTTTTTTAATTTTGTCGAAACAGATCCAATAAGGGTGATAATATGTGCATCTGTTTGCCCTTGAAGAATAGATGCCAACTGCATAACATGCTCTGTTCGTTGCGTAAGAATAATGGGCGTTCTTCCGTTTATTATGGCATCAATTACGTCTATGGCTATCTGTTGGTTACGCAATTCATCCTCTGCAAGAGCGGTATATATCTTCGTAATATGCCAGTCGGCTTCAGTTTGAGTTAAGGACTTTCTAAAATTTGTAAAACACGGAATAATATAGTGTTCGAAGTCTCGCTTTCCGGCTTCTTCTTTTGCATTGACGTTATATCGTATTGGTCCGCAAAGCATAAAAACAATCGGATGTTGCCCGTCCTGTCGACTGGGTGTAGCCGTTAAGCCATAAACATATTTGGCATTTGTTTCGCTCAATACCTTTTCAAAGCTAAGCGATGAGGCATGGTGACATTCGTCCACAATGACCATTCCGTAGTTCTTCACTATTTCATCCACTTCATTTTCATGAATCAAACTTTGAACAAGCGCAATATCTATAATTCCAGATGAACTGTTTTTGCCAGAAACGATTTGTCCAATGATTGAACGTACCTTCTTTCTTCCCCGCTTCTTTTCCGGCTCGGGCAAATATTCGTTTATTTCAAGGAATTGCTCCAACGATTTCTTCCATTGGTCGCATAAAGTTTGCAAATGAACTAATATTAGCGTATTACATTTTCTGTTTGCAATAAGCGAAGCGCCGATAACTGTTTTCCCAAAAGCTGTAGGGAGAGATAATATACCATTTTCATGCTGAAGTAGTGTTTCTGCTGCTGAATGTTGCTCTTCCCGTAGAGTCCCTTTGAAATTTACATCTATCTGCCTTCCTGCATTTCGTTTATCATCAAAAACAGCCTCTACGCCTGAAGCATCAAGTAATTGAACAAGCGACAAACGACAGCCGCGAGATATTCCAATATAATCATCTGTTTCGTCTAATGAATAGATAATCCTCGGAATACCATACGTTGACATTCGCATCTTCTGTATTTTATAGAAGAGAGGATTCTGGAATGCCGCCAACCGTTTTATACGGTTAAGTGCCCGAGGACCTACATTCTCTTTTGAAACATACAATCGGTTTGCTTCTACAATAGTAAGATACTCTGGAAAGTCTTTTTTATCAAGGTTGCTCTCTGTCTTCTTACTCTCCCAAGGCTTGAACAAAGTAGGTTCTTCTTTTTCCATACTACCAAGCTCACCCAATCCATTGCCTTCACATAATTGGGCAAGCAAACTCTCTATCTCTTCCAGATTCATTTTTCGAATAGAAGCCAGATATGCCCATTGGTCGAGGTAACTATCAAAGTTTTCATCCACAAACTCACTATTACCATTCAGGCGTGCTCCACCTTGAAGAGGCAACGCAATCAGGTTGCCCAACCCACCTTTGGGCATAAAGTCTTGATTGGGAAACATCCGATCATACGAAGAAAAGCGAATCTCGGATCTAACAGACATAGCCTTTGTTAACAGGGCATTTCCTAGCCTTCGTGCTGTTATTGCTGGAATAGGTTCTTCAAAGAATATCCATACATGTGCTCCATTCCCCGAACGGGAACGTTCAATAGCGACCGGGATATCATACGTATTACAGACCGACCGAAAAGCTCTTATATCTTCCGTCCATTTCTCCTCATCAAAATCAACGGCAAGAAATAAACAATTCTCATCCGACAACAACGGGTAGATGCCAACAATACCAGCTCCATGTTCATCTTTATTGCGTAAATGGCTATTAATAACCTCTTTTGTCAAAGGCAATAAATCCCGATTAGGACATTCTTTACATTTGACACGGGCTTTGTCGCAAAGCCCTTTTACCCATTCGTTTTTACATGCCGGAACATAATAGCTACTTTCATGTTTCTTGCTGTAGCAACGTTTTGCATAAACATCTGTCCGCCCTCGAAATAACGATAGATACAGCTCTATCTTCTCATTGGGAGTGCTATATTTATTAATCGAATGAATAGAGCTTTCTTTTGTATCTTTCTGTTTAGGTATATCCAATACCTGCACTTCCTCTTGAAAAGTCGGTTCTTTCCTGGGAAGCCCCAGCATATTCCGAAGCTTTTCATTTTCTACAAGTAGTTCACTGTTTAGTGCTTGCAATTCAGCTATCTGCTTTAATAAATCGGGATCAGGCATATCGTACTTGTTTTTTACATTACTTACAATAATTTAACCCTACTATCTAACTGCAAAAAATAATCATTCGACAGATATCCAATTCTTTACTGAATCGGGTAAGTTCATTAAAAATTATCAAGCAAGTATCTCTATGTAACTCTTCCAGTGTTATTGCTTGCATTACTTCGTATATTGTATTTTCTTATGCTTATTGGTTTTTATCTCGTCCCTTGAGAGATCCGTATTATAAATTAATTACCGAACAAATATAATAAATTTTACGCACTTAGTCTTATATAATAAGACTAACTACACAAATACTACTAAGCCGAAGGGTGCTGAAACATTCGAGAAAACACTCTCCAAGTTTGATAATTTTGCAAGCCTGAAGACGTGATAAGGATTATTATTATCATAATCTTGTTGACTTAAATTTTATGTTACTCACACAGTCAACTATCTGACAAATAAAAAAAGGGAGTGTCTTTTAGTATCGACACGCCCTTGGATAATAGTTAAGGTAAGTAAAATGGGTTAGGATAATTATATCTTGATATATAATTACAACACAAAAGTAACACATATATTTATACCTAGCAAGTGTTTTGTTAAAAATATTTCTAAAACTCTTGAATGTATTTCGGGTTTTATATATGGTTTTTTAGAATTTCAAGACTTTAGTTTTGTTTTTTACCTCTTAATGTGCTGGTATATAATATAATACAATAATATTTTGTTTATAGTTATGTGCTATTGGATTTGAATAAATTACATTTTGATTTGAAATTTCTGTTAAGTGCATTTAGTGTGCAATTCAAAGTATATTTAAAAAGTAATAAAATCATTTTTTAATTCAAGTAATGGAAGAGTGATAAGATGTATATTTATTATAAATCACACATACATCTATAATGTTATGATAAAATCAAAAATGCCATTTCTTGCGAAGGTGTATTAAGATAATAGTTGAGAAACTTAAATAGGTTAGGAGTGTTTATATTTTTATATATAAAATAATATACAAAATATAATATATATATGCTTATATGATACAGGCATTTTCTACATTGAAACGTATTATTTCATATGATTAAAACGTATTATTTCACACATTGAAAGAATTTGTTTCTTACATTTAAACTACCCGTTTCATACTAATGAAACTACTTGTTTCATATAGGAGAAACACTTTGTTTCATACTGGTGAAACTACTTGTTTGTTGCTGTTAATGTTTTAGTTGACTGTTCTTCGGCTTAATTAATTGCAAAGTCGGTTGACTCGGTTTATGCTTTGTTGATAATTTTTCCGTGATCCGTGATCCTAACTGATTGATAATAAGCCTAAAAACAAAAATCTCTCCAAACTTAATTGAAGAGATTCCTGTTTTGTGCGGCTGAAGGGACTCGAACCCCCACGCCTCTCGGCACCAGATCCTAAGTCTGGCGCGGCTACCAATTACGCCACAGCCGCATTTTCTTTTAGCGATGCAAAGGTAAACATTATTTTTGAAAAAACAATAAGCTTGAGAGTTTTTTATTAATTATTCATCTCCTTTTATTATGCTTATGGCTTTTTCTATGATTGTATCTCTTTTTTTATAGATATCAATATCTGTTATCCTAACAAAAACATCTGGGGTTATACCGAACTCAAGATGTTCCATTTGGTCGTTATACATCGGACAGGCAGAAAATCTTACGTGCCAACCATTAGGTATTTCAGAAGAGAAGGGAAGCCCGCTACCACCTCCTGTTTTGTCTCCTATTATTAAAGCATTAGGAGCATACTTCATCACATTTACAAAATCGTTAGTTGCACTATAACAACGTCTATTAGTTAGTACTATTACTTTTTTATTGTAACTCAATCTGTTCGATGGTTCTATATACATAGGGTGAGGCTTTGAGAACTCATTATGTCCCTTTCCTGTTTTGTGCTGTATGTAACCCACCAAAGTTTTTTCTTTAAAGAAACGAGAAGCTATTCTTTCCGAATTAGTAAGATAACCTCCTCCATTATTTCTCACATCAATTATTATGCCAGCACAATGGTAGAATTTCTTAATAATATAGTCTAAATTACTTTCCGAGAATGAAGATGAAAAATCGGCATACCTTATATATCCAATACTATCATTTAGCATTTTATATCTAAAACCTCCAGCTATTTGATAGTCTGTACCCAAATACTTATCTATAATCTCTTGGTAGTAATTGTCTTCATAATCTTCGAACCATTTCCAGTATCTGCCTAAATCGAAAGCAGATACAATATTAACGTGACCGTCTTTTAATTCTTGTAGCATTTCGTCCATTAAATAAAACAAAGAGTCTTTACTCATATCTGGTTTTATTTGTTTGGAATAATCAACATAAACCTGATCCCAATCAATATCTTTATATTCGAAGAAGCAATAATTTTCGTCTATTACCTTCCAAAGAGCACGAAAGTTATCCTCTGGAGTATTCTTAAACTCTTCTATATCTAAGCAAGAGTTACACAAAATACACAATGTTGCGACTAATATTTTAGATAACAGTTTCATTCTATGTTAGAATATGCGTTGATAAAAGGATTATAATACTTTTTTGATTTCTTACCTGATACGCCAAAAATATTTCGAGAAAATCCTACACAAAAAGAGTTTGATATTATTTTTGTGTTTAAGTCGTTTATTTCTGTCTCATACACCCAATTACTATAAGATAATCTTAGTGTACAATGTTTTAATGGAATATCTAAAGATAATAAGTTACGTATTTCTCTATGATTATGTAAAGAAGAAAAATGATATAATTGAGCATCAACATCTAAGTATATTTCGTAATACGACTGACCGAACTGAGGCGAAAACATACCTCCCATAACAGGTAAATCAATCTGATAACGAATAAGAAAAGGCTGTTTTCCTACATTAAAGCCATAACTTGCCAAGCCCGAAACATTCAGATTAATATGCGCTTTCGCTGTTGCTGGGTTATTTGTGTTTCTTGTATTGTAGATTCCGCCAATTAGTCCGTTAGCTTGAAGTCCGCCAAATATAAATAAATCCTTCATAGGATTAAAACGATAGTGCATACCAAAACGATAGTCGAGACTTGCAAAGTAGTTTTTTGCATTTCTTGCCGGATTGTATGTGTTTGCCACATTTAAGTCGATAAGATGCTGAAGCGAAACTTTGTTTTGTAAAAGCTTTGTCATCTTAATGCTTTCGTAAGCAAGTCCGTAGGTTGAGCCTTTATATTGTAAAGGAGAGAGATAAGAGTCGTATATATTTGAATTACCTATACTAAACATTAGCGATTGGTATTTCATATTCAAATTATCTTTTTGTTCCTCTTGTGTGTACGAATTAAAAACAATACAAAAGGATAAACACAACAGCAAGAAAGATGATGTTATCACTTTTCTTACTGTTCTCTTTATTTTATTTCTTTTCATCGATAATTAGAACAATCTTTTCTGACCTATAATATCGTCAATCAATTCTGAAATAGATGTATTGTCTTCTTCAGGGTCTATATCTATGTCGGGAGTAGGAGTGTCTTCTGGTTCAGGCTCAGGAAAACGTAGAGGTTCTATTTCTTTAATGCTCTCCGTTTCAAAAGTAGTAATTCGTTTCCCTTTTGCTTTTATTCCTTTAACTGCTATAAATTCATCAACATCAATGATAAGAGGCTCTCTGAAACTATCATTACCCCCGAATACAACTTCAATTCTTGGGAATACAGTCTCGGTAAGTAATAAAAGTTTTGAATTAGGGTTGTCGCCTATAAAGCTTTGTTGTTTATTGCTTACTTCAAAGTTAAATCTCTTAATATAAGGATACTTCTGGTCGGCATCAAACAAAGCTACCGACCATATTTTATTAGGATTAAATTTTTCTATTACCTGAATATCTCCCTGATAATGATTACTTGAATCGAAATTTGTAGTATAGAACTCGCCACTTTCTGTTGTAACGAGAATTAAATCGTCGGAATGAAACTCACCAAGAAACTCACCACGTCCATCGTAGTTAAGTCTGAGTACGTCTCTGTCGAACCAAACTTTGCGTCCTCCCAGTGTAGAGCCCCCTTTAGATTTAAGCGATATTTTATGAATGTCGGCTTTAGTAAGTATATTACCCATAGAACCACGACCTTTAATAACTATTTCTCCAAAATTTTTATCGAAGGCAAGAAGTTTCTGTCGAGGTTTAGGTTTAAGAATTATTCTTACCACTTCGGCCTCTCCGTTAGGATTTGCTGAAAAATACAGTATACGACTGCCTGCCTTTCCTTGAGTTAGGTCGTACTCTCTATCTCTCGAAACACCTGTTACAGCAAATCGTTTTATATGGTTATTTCCTGCTTTTCCATCGCGGTAGATAACATTGTATATAGTACGGTTGTCGCTTCTTTTGAAAACATTAAGGTATAGTATGTTTTTTCCGACAAACATTTTCTCACTTACCTTAACTATCTTATATTTTCCATCTTTGAAGAAAATGATTACGTCGTCTATATCAGAGCAATTACAAACAAACTCATCTTTTTTAAGACCATAACCTATAAAACCTTCCTCTCTATTAATGTATAGCTTCTCATTTGCTTCTACTACCTTAGTAGCTTCTATAGTATCGAAACTGCGTATTTCTGTTTTACGAGAATAATCTTTACCGTATTTATCTTTCAGTTTAGAAAACCAGTTGATAGTATATTCTACTATGTGTTCTATATTATTCTTTATCTCTTCTATTTGTTCTTTGTAAGAGGCTATCAGATTTTCGGCTTTCTCTTTATTGAACTTAAGTATTCTTCCCATTTTAATTTCCATCAAACGAAGCAGATCGTCTCGAGTAATCTCTCTAAAGAAATCTTTCTTGTATGGGTCGAATCTCTTATCTATATGATTAAGAGCAGAGTCTATATCTTTAGCATTCTCAAACTCTTTGTCTTTATACATTCGTTCTTCGATAAATATTCGTTCTAAAGATGCGAACAGAAGACTTTCTAAGAGTTCGTTTTTATGAATTTCAAGTTCTAATTTCAGTAACTCAAGAGTTTTGTCGGTTACGTTTTTAAGCACGTCAGACACCGACATAAACTGAGGTTTGTTGTTTTCGTCGATAACACAGCAATTTGGCGATATACTTATTTCACAATCGGTAAAAGCATAAAGGGCATCAATTGTTTTATCAGACGACACGCCTGGAGCTAAGTTGATAACTATTTCAGCATCTTTAGCTGTCATATCATCTACTCTTTTAATCTTTATCTTTCCTCTTTCGTTTGCTTTAAGGATAGACTCTGTTAGAGTTGATGTTGTTTTGCCATAAGGAATTTCGGTTATAGCAAGGGTTTTGTTATCTATTTTATTAATTTTAGCTCTCACCTTTACCGAGCCACCTCTTTCTCCGTCGTTATACTTCGATACATCTATGTATCCTCCTGTTTGGAAGTCGGGATAAAGATTAAACTCTTCGTTGTTAAGATAAGCTATTGCGGCATCTAACAGTTCGTTGAAGTTATGAGGTAGCACTTTCGACTGTAAACCTACAGCAATACCCTCACCTCCTTGTGCTAAAAGAAGTGGAAATTTAAGAGGAAGCGTAATAGGTTCTTTGTTTCGTCCGTCGTACGATAATTTCCATTGAGTTGTTTTAGGATTAAACACAACATCTAAGGCAAATTTAGATAAACGAGCCTCGATGTAACGAGGTGCGGCAGCGCCATCTCCCGTAAGAATATTTCCCCAGTTACCCTGACAATCGATTAATAAGTTTTTTTGTCCTAACTGTACTAAAGCACCTCCTATTGATTGGTCGCCGTGAGGGTGAAATTGCATAGTTTCTCCAACTATATTTGCCACCTTGTTGTATCGTCCGTCGTCTTTACGCTTCATTGCGTGAAGTATTCTTCGTTGCACTGGCTTAAGTCCGTCGTTTATATGAGGCACGGCACGGTCGGTAATAACATAAGATGCGTAGTCTAAAAACCACTCTTTATACATTCCCGACAATCCATAGCGGTTAATTTCTGGATTATTGTCAGGAACTTTATACTCCGAATGCTCTTTTTCTAAGTCTTCGTTGTTATCTAAATCGTTATTATCTATTATGTTTTCGGGTGTCATATCTCTATTTTTATCGAGGATTGCAAATATACATATTTTTTGCCAAAGTTTTTAAGACATTCCCTTTTATTTATTTTATCAGATATTTGACTATGTGAGTAACCTAAAATGCAAAGCTTCACTTAGGGTCTTCTCTCTACTAAGAGACCCCTTCTCTCTCTTAGTAGATAGGCGAGGTCTCTCTACTAAGAACGGCGGGGTGCTTTAAGTACTAAGGCGAGGCGGTTCTATTAAGAGCGGTATGGGGTATCTACTAAGAAACACCTCGCCTATCTAGTAACAACGACAAGGGGTATCTAATAAGAAGCAACCCTCATCTCTAGTAACAACGACAAGGGGTATCTAATAAGAAGCAACCCTCATCTCTAGTAACAACGACAAGGGGTATTCAAGCTACTGTAGATACCAAGAATAATGTATCTAAACGAGGATAGTCAAAGCTTTCTCTAATATATTAACGAGTTTTTTGTTCTTACGATAATTCCAACATTCTTTTTATTGGTTTAACTGCTTTCTCTATAATATCGTCGGAGATAAATATCTCTGGCATTTCGTATTTAAGACAGTTATAAAGTTTTTCAAGAGTATTTAGCTTCATAAACGAACATTCGTTACAAGCACAAGTACTATCATCAGGAGGAGCAGGGATAAATAACTTATCTTTATTAGCATCTTTCATCTCGTGTAAAATTCCTGATTCGGTAGCTACTATAAATTCTTTCTTATCAGAGTTATTAACAAAATCTAATAAGGCACTCGTAGAACCTACAAAATCAGCAGCCTTAAGTATAACACTTTTACATTCGGGGTGAGCTATAAGTAGAGCTTCAGGATATTTCCGTTTTAATTCTAATATCTTCTCTAAAGAAAATCTTTCGTGAACGTGACAAGCTCCGTCCCAAAGAACCATATTTCGCCCCGTAACACTATTTATATAAGAACCAAGGTTTCTATCAGGTCCGAAGATTATCTTCTCGTCAATAGGAAATTTGTCAACAATTTTACGTGCATTAGTAGAAGTTACTACTACATCAGTAAGAGTTTTTACTGCTGCGGTAGTATTAACATAAGATATAACTGTATGATCGGGATGTTGTTTTATAAATTCTTCGAACTTATCGGCAGGACAACTATCGGCTAACGAACAACCAGCATTCAAGTCAGGAACAAATACTCTTTTATCAGGACAAAGTATTTTAGCTGTTTCTCCCATAAAGTGCACTCCACACAATACAATAATATCTGCGTCAGTTTTAGTAGCCCACTGAGCTAAAGCTAAACTATCGCCCACAAAGTCGGCAATATCTTGTATGTTACCTTCTTGGTAGAAATGTGCTAATATTATAGCATTCTTTTCTTCCTTTAGTCTTTTAATTTCTTGTATTAAATCAATATCTTTGGGAACTGAAATATTCAAGAAGCCGGCGGGCTTAGAGTTTTTAGAGTTATCAATAGCCATATATTATATATTTATTATATTTAAAATTTAAATAAAAAGAATGATGATAATAATGTCTTGTTAATAAGTTGGAAAACTAATAATTGAATTACTTGCTTTTTTACTTATTAAGATTAGAAAATAATTTATTATAAAATTATCAACATATCTAATTAATCGTAATATCAGTATAATTAATTAATTAACGCATTTCATCAATCTTTTGTTGATAAAGTGCAAAGTTAAAAACTTTCTTCTAAAAGTTATTAGTACTTATCTAAAAGGATATGTATAAATTAAAGATAAAAAGCTTACTTAATATTTTGAAGGTTGCCTTTACTCGATTAATAAGATAGAAATATTAGAAATACAAATTTATTTATCAACTTTTGTTTACTGGTTATTAACAATGTTTTTATCTTTATTTATTACCACTCAACACTCTAATATTACCATTCTGCAACTATTATTTCTTAACTATTATATCGTCTATTAGTTTTGTAGCAGATTATTAATTAAATTTGTTACATAATGAAAAAGATTAGAGATTATTTTAAGAACCCATTTATAGTGGGGGTTGTTTTTGCACTAGTGTATATCTTGTATAGATTAATACCTGTATGGAGTGTTACAGATGATTTTTTTACATTTAATAATGTTATGTCTATACTGGCATGCTTTATTGTTCCTTGTGGTATAGGATTTTTAATTTATATTCCATTTAAGATTAAAAAGATTCGCAATTATTCTAAGAATCCGTTTATAGTGATTATTGTTATTGCATTAGTATATGGTTTGTATAGAACAATGTATTTGTGGTATCTTACAAATGATTTTTTTACTTTGAATAATCTAATATCTATATTGTCTAGTGTTATTGTACCTTTAAGTATAGGATTTTTTGGTATTAAGTTATTTAAGGGTTATTCTGAAAGACCTCCTGAAGAACAAAAGAAAAGATTTATTCCTACTATATTATTGTTTTTCTTAGGAACTATTGTAATTACCTTTTTAATAACTTTTATCTTTTTACCTTTATTTTCCCATATAATCTATGCTGTACCTTTTTTATTTAATGCGATAGATAAAGAGAATATAATTTTCCCTGATTTTGTAGAATTGTTAGGTCCGTTTCATTTTGAATTAATATTTTCTCATTCTAATTTCTTGATTTTGTTTATTATACTTCCTCTGTTTCTACTATACAATCTTTGGACACAATCAATAAATAAAGAAAAGAAACTTCAAGAAGAAAATCTTAAATACAAATACAGAACACTTAAAACTCAGATTAATCCCCATTTTCTTTTTAATAGTCTTAATACTTTATCGGAGATTGTTTACATAGATGCTAAGAAGGCAGATAATTATACTCAGAAACTTGCAGGTGTTTATAGGTTTATTCTTGATAACGAAGATGTAGATTTATTACCTCTTACCAAAGAATTAGAGTTTGTAAAAGAATATTTCAGTTTACAGAAAGAACGTAATGAAGATAAAATAGTGTTGAATATTAATATCGATAATCCGCAGAACTATAAGATAATTCCTATATCTTTACAAATACTTATAGAAAACGCATTAAAGCATAACTCGGCATCGAAAGAACAGCCTCTTACGATAGACGTATTTATAGAAGAAGGCTTTATTATAGTGAAGAATAATTTACAGAAGAAAACTATTTTAGATAATTCTTCGGGAACTGGTTTGGCTAATCTGAAAGAAAGAGCAAAATTGATAATGAATAAAGAAATGATTATTGTGCAAGATAATAATCAGTTTGTAGTAAAACTACCTGTTATAAGCATTTTATAATAATGAGAGTACTAATAATAGAAGACGAACAGCCTGCTGCTAATAAATTGAGCAGGCTGCTTAAAGAAATAGATTCGGAAATAGATATTATATCGGTGCTTAAATCGGTCGAAGAGTCTATCAATTGGTTTATTAACAATCCAGCGCCAGAACTTATATTTATGGATATTCAGTTAGAAGATGGACTTTCGTTCGATATCTTTGAAAACTGCCGTGTAGAAACTCCAGTAATATTTACTACGGCTTATGATGATTATGCCCTGAAAGCTTTTAAAGTAAATAGTGTAGACTATCTTCTAAAACCGGTTTCTATACAAGAATTAAAAACTGCTATAAATAAGTTTAATAACATATATAAGGCTGATTATGCAAAGATAGAATCGGTTGTTAGATTGATGCAACCAAAAACTAAAGAACGTTTCTTGATAAAGATAGGAGAGAGATACAAATCTATATCTACTACCGACATAGATTGCTTCTATATTGAAGAACGAAACTCTTTTATTTTCACTAACTCTTCACGTAGCTATCCCATAGATTACTCTTTAGATAAAATAGAAAAGATGATAGATCCAAGTATATTCTTTAGAGTAAACCGTAACTACATTATAAACTACTACGCAATAAAGGATATTACAGTTTATTCTTCAAACCGTTTGAAAGTAACTTTAAACAATAAAGTAGGAGAGGAGGATATATTAGTTAGCCGAGATAGAGTAAACGAGTTTAAGAAATGGAGCGACCAATAATACTTATTTGTAGTTAAGCTAATAAATAACTACTTTTGCGCTCTAAAATACTTATATACATATTATGGCTTTACAATGTGGCATTGTTGGACTTCCAAATGTAGGAAAGTCAACTCTTTTTAATTGTCTTTCTAATGCAAAGGCTCAATCTGCAAATTTTCCTTTCTGTACAATAGAACCCAATGTTGGTGTAATTACTGTTCCAGACGAACGACTAAATAAATTAGCTGAATTAGTTAAACCTAACCGAATACTTCCTACTACGGTAGAAATTGTAGATATTGCAGGCTTGGTAAAAGGTGCAAGTAAGGGAGAAGGTTTGGGAAACAAATTTTTAGCTAACATTAGAGAAACTGATGCAATACTTCACGTTTTGCGTTGTTTCGACGACGATAATATAACTCACGTTGATGGTTCTGTGAATCCTGTTAGAGATAAAGAAATTATAGACATAGAGCTTCAGCTTAAAGACCTTGAAACAGTTAATTCTCGAATACAAAAAGTTGAAAAACAAGCTAAAACAGGGGGAGATAAAGAAGCTAAACGTATGTTCGATATTCTTGTTCAGTTTAAAGAAGCTTTAGAACAAGGAAAATCGGCACGAACTGTTAAATTCGAGAACAAAGACGATGAAAAACTTGCACGAGAAGTTTATCTTCTAACATACAAACCTGTACTTTATGTTTGTAATGTAGACGAAAATAGTGCTTCTTCGGGTAATGCGTATGTAGAACAGGTGAGAGAAGCAGTTAAAGATGAAGATGCTCAGATATTAGTTATTGCAGCTAAAATTGAATCAGAAATAGCAGAGTTTGAAACTTATGAAGAACGTCAGATGTTTTTAGAAGAAATAGGACTTAAAACATCGGGAGTAGCTCGACTTATCCAGTCGGCTTATAAGTTATTAGGATTACAAACTTACTTTACAGCAGGAGTACAAGAGGTGCGCGCCTGGACTTTCATTAAAAACTGGAAAGCTCCACAATGTGCCGGAGTTATTCATACCGACTTCGAAAAAGGATTTATTCGTGCTGAAGTGATAAAATATGACGATTTTATTGCCTTAGGCTCAGAAAGTGCCGTAAAAGAGGCTGGTAAAATGAATGTTGAAGGAAAAGAATATATTGTACAAGATGGAGATATAATGCATTTCCGTTTCAATGTTTAATTATAAATTGTAGTTATGAAAAACAAACTAATTTTCTCTATTATCTTTCTATTTGGGTTTATAACTATACTTAATGCCCAAACAGGAACAGAGGCAGCTAAAAAGTTACGCGACTATGGTGCTGCCGAAAAAGACCATGGTTGGACTCACTCGGGGGTAGTAGGTATAACTTTCGGACAAACATCTCTTTCTAATTGGTCGGCAGGAGGAGATAACACTGTGTCTGGAAATTTTTTACTAAACGGTTCTATGAACTATCTTAAAGACAAATGGTTTTGGGATAATAGTCTTGCCCTACAATATGGATTAGTATATTCTTCTTCCGACGACTGGAAAAAAAGCTCAGATAAGATTAATCTTACTTCTGTAGCAGGGCGAAATATATCTAATAAATGGTCTGCTTCGTTTTTATTAAACTTTCATACACAGTTTGCAAAAGGTTATAATTATCCCGACAGAGAAAACTATCTTTCTAAGTTTATGGCTCCAGCATATTTAGATGCTGCTTTAGGTTTTACTTACAAGCCAAACGCAAACTATTCTGTATTTATTTCTCCAGTAACAGAAAGAGCTACCTTTGTTTTAGACGATAAATTGTCTGACGCAGGTGCTTTTGGTGTAGATAATGGTAAAAAAGTTAAATGGGAAACAGGTGCTTATCTTAGAGCAACCGCTAAACAAACATTATGGAGCGATTTAAGCATCATTTCAACCTTAGATATGTTTACCCCTTACAACGATGATTTCGGAAACGTAAACATAAACTGGGACTTATTATTGAACTATAAATTAAACAAGTTCTTAACCGCAACATTAAACACTACTCTTAGATATTACGATACCGAAGTAACTAAAGTTCAGTTTAAAGAAGTGTTAGGATTGGGCTTTACTTATAACTTCTAATCACTAACAAGTGTTAATTAACATTTGACAAACGCTCATAAAAGTATTATCTTTGCGTAAGCAAAAAATATGTAACCACTGATAGATAGTTCTTCAGTGGTTTTTTTGTACTATGTTTCAAAGAAATTGCAGTGAATTTTGATGCAAAACACGGTGTTTTAAAGATGAAACTCTGAGAGTTTCAAGGTAAAAGACACTGAGATATTTCTGAAACGCACTGTGTTTTTGAAAAAAGCCTTTGTACTACCAAAAACATACAGTTTGTATAGAAACACATACGGTTAAAGATTCTAAAATGGCGTTAAAGTTTGAGTTTTCCGTCAAAGTTGTATCTTTGTAGATTATTTCAAGTTATACAATGATTTCGTATTGTTCTGTAGACATAAAATTCCCAACAATAAAACGACGTGAAGTTTCTCGTTGGGTTAAGGCAGTCGCCAATACTTACAACAAGAGAGTAGGGGAGATTGCTTATATATTTTGCTCCGATGAAGAGATATTACGCATAAATAAACAGTATCTCGAACACGATTACTATACCGATATTATAACTTTCGACTACTCGGAAGACGATGTTATATCGGGAGATTTATTTATCTCATTAGATACAGTAAAATCTAATTCGGAGAAATTTAATACAAAATACGAAGATGAACTGTATCGCGTTATCATTCACGGCATATTGCACCTTTGCGGTTTGAAAGATAAGCAACCCGAAGAAGAACGCATTATGAGAAATAGTGAAAACGGAGCACTTGAATTATTAAAAACAAGCAAAGAGGAGTTGAAAAAATGACATTTAATTACGATGTTATAGTAGTAGGAGCAGGGCACGCAGGTTGTGATGCCGCAGCCGCAGCTGCTAATTTGGGATCTAACACATTGTTGATAACAATGGATATGAACAAAATAGCACAGATGAGCTGTAATCCTGCTGTAGGAGGTATTGCAAAAGGTCAAATTGTAAGAGAAATAGATGCACTTGGTGGTCTTATGGGGATTGTAACAGATATGACTGCCATTCAATTTAGAATGCTAAACCGATCTAAAGGTCCTGCAATGTGGAGTCCGCGAGCACAGAGTGATAGAGCTCGCTTTATCGACAAATGGAAAGAAGAGTTAGATAATATAAACAATCTTAGTATTTGGCAAGACGTTGTACGTCAATTAATTATAGAAAACAATAGCGTAGTAGGAGTAAAGACTTCTCTCGGAGTTGAGTTTCGCGCCAAAGCTGTAGTATTAACAGTAGGAACCTTCCTAAATGGTTTGATGCACATAGGTAAAGTGCAGTTCCCCGGAGGCAGAATCTCCGAACCTGCATCGTATGGAATTACTGAGCAATTAACAGATCTTGGTTTTACAAAAGATAGAATGAAAACAGGAACTCCTGCCCGTATTGACGGTCGCAGTGTTGATTACTCTTTAATGGAAGAACAAAAGGGAGAGACAGATTTTCATAAGTTTTCTTATCTTGATTTCACACCACGTCCTCTTAAACAGTTGAGCTGCTGGACATTATATACAAACGAAGCTGCTCACGATGTTCTTCGTAAAGGCTTAAAAGATTCTCCTTTATACAACGGACAGATAAAAAGTATAGGTCCGCGTTACTGTCCGAGCATAGAAACAAAGATAGTAACCTTTGCTGATAAACTACAACATCAACTTTTCTTAGAGCCAGAGGGAGAGAATACTCAAGAGTTTTATCTAAATGGTTTTTCATCTTCACTGCCTTTAGACATACAGTTGAATGCTTTGAAAGAGATTCCTGCTTTTAAAGATATTCGTATTTATCGACCAGGTTATGCAATAGAGTACGATTTCTTTCACCCAACCCAACTATATCACACTCTTGAAACAAAACTTATAAAGAATTTATTCTTCGCCGGACAAATTAATGGTACAACTGGTTATGAGGAAGCGGGAGCGCAGGGTCTTATTGCTGGAATTAATGCTCATATAAATGTTCACGGTGGAGATTCTTTTGTGCTAAAACGCAACGAAGCTTACATAGGCGTACTTATCGACGATTTAGTTACTAAGGGAGTTGATGAGCCATATCGTATGTTTACATCAAGAGCAGAGTATCGTATTTTATTAAGACAAGACGATGCCGATATGCGCCTTACCGAAAAAGCATATAACTTGGGTCTGGCAACAAAAGAACGCTATAAGCTTTTAACCGATAAAAAGGAAAGTATAGAAAATATAATAACATTTGCTCGGAATTATTCTGTTAAAGGAGAATATGTAAATTCGGCATTGGAATCTTTCGGCACTACACCTTTAAGACACGGTGTTAAGTTGATAGATTTGATTCTTCGTCCGCAATTAAACATCTACAAAGTGGCATCAATAATTCCAGCCTTCAAACAAGAGTTAGATAAAGTTTCGGAAAGAAAGGAAGAAATTTTAGAAGCTGCTGAAATTCTTATGAAGTATGAAGGTTATATTGCGAGAGAGAAGGTAATCGCAGACAAAATAAACCGCTTAGAAAATATAAAGATAAGAGGTAGGTTTGATTACAACACAATACAATCTCTTTCTACAGAAGCAAAACAAAAGCTAACAAACATAAATCCTGAAACGATAGCGCAAGCGAGTAGAATACCAGGAGTTTCTCCAAACGATATAAATGTTTTATTAGTTTTATTAGGCAGATAAGTTAGTGTTCCACGTGGAACATAATTATAAATCTCAGTCAAATGAATATTGAAAGATTAACTAAATCGGTTCGTAACATTCCCGATTTCCCTGTTGAGGGTATACAATTCAAAGATGTAACAACCTTGTTTAAGGACTCGTCTATATTAAATGAATTAGTAGAGGGATTATACGAAATGTATAAGGATAAAGGCATCACAAAAATAGTAGGGATAGAGTCTCGAGGATTTATTCTTGGTCCGCTTCTTGCTTACAAATTAGGAGTAGGGTTTATTCCTATAAGAAAACCAAACAAGCTCCCGGCTGCTACTTTCGAAGAAGTTTATGATAAAGAGTACGGAACAGATTCGATACAAATACATCAAGATGCCTTAACTGAGGGTGATGTAGTTTTAATTCACGATGATTTGTTAGCTACAGGAGGAACTATGGTTGCCGCAGTTAATTTAGTGCGTCGATTTAATCCGCAGAAAGTATATGTGAACTTCTTAATAGAATTAGAGGATTTGAAAGGTCGAAATTTGTTTCCTAAAGACATAGAAGTTACCAGCATTATTAAGTTCGACATTTGAATATAACTTTTTAAGATGATTGATATAAACTTAAATATATCAGGTTTGTCGGAGATACTTTCTACTATTCCTGAAAGTCCGGGAGTGTATATGTATTTCGATGAGAATAATGATATTATTTATGTTGGAAAGGCTAAAAACTTAAAGAAACGGATTTCTTCGTACTTTACTAAAACCTTAGAACACCCACGTACGAGGATAATGGTTAAGAAGATTCGTAAAATGAATTACATTGTCGTCGCCTCCGAAGAAGATGCTTTTCTGTTAGAAAACAATCTTATAAAAGAACACAAGCCCCGTTATAATGTATTGCTTAAAGATGATAAGACATACCCTTGGATAGTTGTTCGAGCCGAAAGCTTTCCAAGGATTTATCTTACAAGAAAGAAGTTTAACGATAAGTCGCATTATTATGGGCCATACACCTCTCTCCCTGCTGTGAAGAACATACTTCGCTTACTCACAAACTTATATCCTATACGTATCTGTAAGCATAATCTTATTCGAGATAATATAGAAAAAGGAAAGTTTAATGTTTGTCTTCAATATCATATAAAAAAATGTTTAGCTCCTTGTGTTGGCTTACAAACAGAGGAAGAATACAACAAAAATGTAAATACAATAGAAGAAATTCTTAAGGGAAACTCTAATGAAGTAAGCAAAATGCTTTACGAAGAAATGATTAAACTTGCTTCTGAAATGAGATTTGAAGAAGCGGAACATATAAAAGAGAAGTATAATCTTCTCGAAAATTATTATTCTAAGTCGATTGTAGCAAGCCCTTCGTTGAATAATATAGATGTGTTTTCTTTCGATGAAAACGAACAATCTGCTTATATTAATTATCTTCATATTGTAAACGGTGCTATAGTGCAAGGCTACACAATTGAATACAAAAAACGCTTAGATGAAGCGAAAGAAGATATATTGTCTTTGGGAATTATAGAGCTAAGAACTCGTTTTAAGAGTAAAGCTAAAGAGATAATAGTTCCGTTTATGCCTAATTTAGGACTAAACAGTGTAAATATCTTAGTGCCTCAAAGGGGGGATAAGAAGAAACTACTGGATTTATCGCTTAAAAACGTAAAACAATACAAAGTAGATCAATTAAAGAGGGAGGAAAAACTTAATCCTGAACAACGATCAATTCGTATTCTTAAAACATTACAAGCCGATTTACACCTAAAAGAGTTGCCAATTCATATCGAGTGTTTCGATAATTCAAATATACAAGGGACTAATCCTGTATCTGCTTGTGTTGTATTTAAGAAAGCTAAACCATCGAAGAAAGATTACCGTCATTTTAATATAAAAACAGTTGTTGGTCCCGACGATTTTAAGTCGATGTACGAAACTGTATTCCGAAGATATAAAAGATTGTTGGAAGAAAATCAATCCCTGCCTCAGTTAATTGTTATTGACGGAGGTAAAGGACAGTTACATTCTGCTATAGATGCCTTAAATGACTTAGGATTAACTTCTATATCTATTATTAGTATAGCAGAAAGGTTAGAAGAAATATATTTTCCTAACGATTCTGTTCCTTTGTATTTAGATAAAAACTCCGAAAGCTTGAAGCTAATTCAACATCTAAGAGATGAAGCACATAGATTCGGTATCACTTTTCATAGAAACAAAAGAAGTAAGCAACAAGTGGCTTCCGAATTAGACAACATAAAGGGGGTAGGACCTGCTATAAGAGATAAATTATTGAAGAATTTCAAGAGTATTAAGAGAATTAAAGAGGCTTCTTTTGATGATATAGTAAGCGTAGTAGGAGAGAGCAAGGCTAAAATAATTCAAGAATATTTCAAAATAAACAAATGAGAGTTGTAGTTCAAAGGGTTTTAAGTGCTTCTGTTACAATAGATAAGGAGATTTGCTCAAATGTAAAGGAAGGTTTACTTATTTTAGTAGGTATAGAACACGAAGATAATAGAGAAGATGTGGATTATTTAGTGAAAAAAGTAATAAATTTGCGCATCTTTGATGATGATAATGGTGTTATGAATAAATCGGTCTTAGACATTAACGGAGATATTTTGTGTGTAAGTCAGTTTACGCTACACGCTTCTACCAAAAAAGGTAACCGTCCATCGTATATAAAGGCTGCAAAGCCAGATATTTCTATTCCTTTATATAACTTGTTTTGCGATGAGTTGAGTCTATCCTTAGGCAAACAAATACAAACAGGGCGATTTGGTGCTGATATGCAAGTAGAACTGATAAACAACGGACCTGTTACAATAATAATTGATTCAAAAACAAAAGAATAATAATATGGATAAGTATGAAGAGGTATTTAGTAAATACAATTTTGATTTAAGTGAGAGTGTAATCTCTGATAAATTAAGAGAAATTCTCGATAAAAAGGCGGAAAATAACAATGAAGAAGTTCTTAAATTGATTTACTCGTGCATCGATTTAACCTCTCTAAATTCCGACGACTCTAAAGAAAGCATCTGGAAGTTTATAGATAAAGTAAATAACTTTGAAGGCTCGAGCGATATGAACAATGTTGCGGCTGTTTGCGTTTACCCCAACTTTGTAGAAACAGTAAAAGAAGCCCTAACTGCCGATGTTAAAATAGCGTCTGTAGCAGGTGGTTTCCCATCTTCTCAAACCTTTATGGAGATAAAGATAGCCGAAACATCTCTTGCTATTGGTGACGGAGCAGATGAGATAGACATTGTTCTAAATATTGGAGATTTCATCGATGAAAATTATGCCGAAGTATCAGAAGAAATAAGTGAATTAAAAGATTTTTGCGGAGATGCAAAGCTTAAAGTTATATTAGAAACAGGCTTGTTAAACACTCCCGAGAATATAAAAAAGGCAGCTTTATTAGCAATGTATTCGGGAGCCGACTTTATTAAAACCTCAACTGGTAAGGTATATCAGGGAGCTACTCCCGAAGCGGTATATGTTATGTGCAGGGTAATAAAAGAATACGACAGAAATCACAATAGAAAAGTAGGAATAAAAGTATCGGGTGGTGTAAAAACTTGTGATGATGCGATTACTTACTATACCATAGTTAAAGAAGTATTGGGTAAAGACTGGTTAACGCCAGAATTGTTTAGAATAGGAGCGAGTAGTTTGACCGAAAACATCTTAAATGCCTTATGATGAGTATATTGTTGCAGATAAAGCAGTATTGGATTAGTATATTATTGTCGTCGGTAATATTATTTCTTTGCTTTATGAGCACAGAACCTCTTCCTGCTGTTCCGATGACCGACTTCGATAAAGTAGTGCATTTCTTAATGTTTTTAGCTTTGTCGGGAACTGTATTTTTTGATAATACTTCGTATTTTAAGAAGCGAATAACTTATCAAAGGATAGTTTGGGGATCTTTCTTTTTCCCTATAGTTTTTAGCGGACTTATCGAAATATTGCAAGAATATGCTACCACTTATCGTTCTGGCGATTGGATGGATTTCTTTTACGACACTATGGGAGCTTTTGTAGGCTTAGCTATTTGTCTTAAGATTAACTCTAAACTTACCGATAAACAAAGTCATTAATTTGTTTCAGCCGTGTGAAACGAGTTGTTTCAGTTAGGTGAAACAGGTTGTTTCATCAGTATGAAACAAGTAGTTTCAATAGGGTGAAACAAATAATTTCGAACCGTGAAACGAATTATTTCAAAATAAGGAAACAGATTATCTCAAAGTATGAAACGAGTAGTTTCAAAGCAAGAAAAAGCCGCTAAGAATAGTTCTTAACGGCTTACTTATTTTAGTTACAATGATATATTGCTTACTTTTCTCGTTCGATTATATAATTAACTAATTCGAACATTGCTTTTTTCGCTTCCGAGTTGTCAAACAAGTCTAAAGAAGTAAGAATCTCTTGTTTTAATTCGTTCATTTTGTTTTGAGCGTACTCTATTCCGTTATTTTCTTTAGCAAAAGCAATAAGTTTAGCAATGTTGTTGGGCGTAAAATCTTTGTTTTCTATTATCTTAATCATCTCCGATTTTGCTTCTTGCGAAGATGTGTTTAATGCGTATATAAGAGGTAGGGTAATCTTTCCTTCTCTTATGTCGTTGCCTGTGGGTTTGCCTATTTCTCCTTGCTCGTAATAATCAAACAAGTCGTCTCTTATCTGAAAGCATAAGCCCAAATTTTCCCCAATTAATCGAAGATTATCAACTTTTTCCTCACTTGCATTAACCGACACAGCTCCCATTTCGGTGCAAGAAGACAGAAGCACTGCCGTTTTCTTTCTTATTATTTCGAAATATCTGTTTTCATCTACAATAGTATCAGATGAAGATACCATTTGGATAAGTTCGCCTTCGACCAACTCGTTAGATAAATTAGACATTAACTTTAAGAAACGAATATTCTCGGTATTCACTCCTTTTATTATTGCTTGAGAAAGAATATAATCTCCTAAAAGAACAGCAGCTTTATTGTCGAATTTAGCATTAACAGAGGGGTTACCTCTTCTTTCAAGCGTACTGTCTACTACATCGTCGTGAATAAGTGTTGCAGTGTGCAGAAGTTCTAATATAACGGCATACTCTAAGGTTTTGAAAGTAGGTTCGCCGCATAGTTTTGCCGAAAGAATAAGAATTAATGGTCTAATCTTTTTACCTTGTTTTTCAGCGATAAAATCTACTAAAAACTGAAAGTTCTGTTTGCCACGCAACGATTCGTCGAATAGTTTGTTAAACTCCTCAATTTCTCTTCTTACTGGCTCTATAATTAGATTAATCTTATCCATTCTTCTTAATTAAAGTGCAAAGGTATAAATTATTTGTTATATCTTTACATTCGACAAAGTCTAATTATATACATCGGTTTTATGAAATTATTTCTTTTAGATGCTTACGCATTGATTTATAGAGCATATTATGCTTTGATAAGAGTTCCGAGAGTTAACTCGAAAGGAGTTAATACTTCGGCAATATTCGGATTTGTAAACACTCTTGAAGATGTTTTGAAGAAAGAAAATCCTACACATATAGGAATTGCTTTCGACCCATCGGGTCCTACTTTCCGACACGAAGCCTACAAAGAGTATAAAGCACAACGCGAAGAAACGCCCGAAGTGATACGTGCATCGGTGCCGATAATAAAAGATATTATAAGAGCTTACAATATTCCTATTCTTGAAGTTCCTTATTACGAAGCCGACGATGTGATAGGAACTATTGCCAAGAAAGCATCTTCAGACTTTCAGGTTTATATGATGACTCCCGACAAAGATTACGGACAACTTGTAGATAATAATATATTTATATATAAGCCAAAGTACGGAAGCAATGAGTTTGATATATTAGATATTGATAGGGTTAAAGAAAAATATGGTATTAATAATCCTTTGCAAATGATAGATCTTCTTGCGCTTATGGGAGATAAGGCAGACAACATACCCGGTTGCCCAGGAATAGGAAAGGTTACTGCCGAAAAACTTCTTGCCGAATTTGATTCGGTAGAGAATTTATTGGAGAATACTGATAAACTTAAAGGAGCAACAAAAACAAAAATAGAAGAAAATAAAGAAGCTATTACTTTTTCTAAGTTTTTAGCAACAATAAAAACTGATGTTCCGATTGAGTTTAATGTTGATGAACTTAAGAGAACTGATATAAACGAAAAAGCTTTAAGAGAAATATTTGACGAGCTTGAGTTCCGACAACTTACTAATCGTATTTTTGGAGATAACAAAAAGGTTGAAAAAGTAAACACTCAACCCTCGCTCTTTGCCGAATTTGAGGATAATCCATCAGGCGATGAAAAATATTCAAATCTCAGCGACTTAACAACAACTCCTCACGAGTATTATGTTCTTGATAATGAGGACAAAATAAACGATTTAATAGCTAAAATTAAACACTTAAAAAATTTTGCTTTTGACACAGAAACTACAGGAATCGACCCTTTGTCTGCCGAATTGGTTGCTGTTTCGTTTTCTCTCGAAGAAGGAGTCGCTTATTTACTTCCAACTTCAAAAAATAAAGAAGAAGCCGAAAAAGAGATTGCTCCATTTAAAGAAGTTTTGGAAGACAAGAGCATTTTGAAAATAGGACAGAATTTGAAATACGATATCAATGTTCTTAAGAAATATAACATAAGAGTTGCGGGCAAAATGTTCGACACTCTTATTGCTCATTACTTAATAAATCCAGAATATCGTCATAATTTAGATTATCTTGCCGAAACTTATCTCGAATATAAAACTATACATATAGAAGAGCTTATTGGCAATAAAGGTAAAAATCAGCTTTCTATGCGCGATATTCCCCTTCAAAAACTTGTTGATTATGCTTGCGAAGATGCCGATATTACTTTGCGACTTAAAAATAAGTTTGAGAAACTAATTGAAGAACAAAACTTTTCAAATCTATTTTACAATATAGAGATGCCTTTGGTATCGGTTCTTGCTGATATGGAAGAGGTAGGAGTGCGCTTAGATACTGAAGCTCTTAAGGAGTCGTCGTTAGTTTTAACCGAATATCTTTCAAAGGTAGAACGGTTGATACACCAACTTGCAGGCGAAGAGTTTAACGTAAGCTCGCCAAAGTTAGTAGGAGAGGTATTGTTCGACAAATTAAAAATAGTAGAGAAGTCGAAGAAAACAAAAACCGGACAATACACTACAAGCGAAGACGTATTGGAAAATCTGAAAAGTAAGCACCCAATAGTAGAAAAGATATTGGAATATCGGAAAATAAAAAAGCTTTTATCGACATACATAGATGCTTTGCCGGCACTTATAAGTCCAGTTGATGGTAAGATACATACAACATACAATCAGGCAACTACCGCAACCGGACGATTAAGCTCCACAAATCCTAATCTACAAAATATACCTATTAAAGACGAAGACGGAAAAGAAATAAGGAGAGCCTTTATTGCCGATGAAAACTCACTATTTATGTCTGTCGATTACTCTCAAATAGAATTAAGAATAATGGCTCACCTAAGCGGAGACACCAATATGGTTGAAGCCTTTAGGAGCGGACAAGATATTCACGCTGCTACAGCAGCAAAAATCTACGGAGTGTCGATAGAAAATGTTACTCGTGATATGAGACGAAAGGCTAAATCGGCAAACTTTGGTATCATTTACGGAATTTCTGTATTCGGGTTGAGCGAACAATTAAATATCCCTCGAAGCGAGGCAAAGGAGTTAATAGATGGTTACTTTGATACATTTCCGGGAGTTAAAGTATATATGGATAAAAGCATAGAGGTAGCACGAGAAAACGGATATGTAGAAACTATTTTTCACAGGAAACGCTTCTTGCCCGATATTACTTCTCGTAACTCTGTAGTGAGAGGTTATGCCGAACGAAATGCTATTAATGCTCCAATACAAGGTTCGGCCGCCGATATTATAAAGGTTGCTATGAACAATATACATCGCCGCTTTGAAGAAGCCAAACTTAGTTCGCGAATGATAATGCAAGTGCACGACGAACTTAACTTTAATGTTGTCGCTGATGAGGAAGAACAAGTAAAATCAATAGTTATAGAAGAGATGGAATCGGCAGCAAAATTAGAAGTCCCTGTTGTAGCAGAGTGGGGTATTGGTAATAATTGGCTTGAAGCTCATTGATAGTTATAGTATTTACTCTTTAGGATTATATCTGCACCGTGAAAATTATATCAAAGTATATTTGGTTGGGGATAATGTTGATAGGAATGCTTATCCTTTTTATCCCTTTTCAGATGGGAGTACATTCTAATTATACTTTAATGGTAGGTTGGTCGCTGATAGTATTAGGAGTGTTGATTTATACACTAACTAAAGAGTAGTCGCACTATTCCCATTTTGGTTTTCTACTTCTTTTACTCTCTTAAACAAGTCTGACGCAAATACAAAGTCGTTGAAGTTTTTGTTAGAAGAAGTCATAACATCATCTTTTGTACCTTCCCATTCTTTTTGTCCTTCGTGAATAAAAAGGATTTTCTCTCCGATATTCATAACAGAGTTCATATCGTGAGTATTTATAATAGTAGTCATATTATACTCGATAGTTATATCGTGTATAAGTTCGTCTATTAATAAAGAGGTTTTGGGATCAAGCCCAGAGTTTGGCTCATCGCAAAAAAGATATTTAGGATTAAGGGCTATAGCTCTTGCAATAGCAGCACGTTTCATCATACCGCCACTTATTTCTCCTGGGTATTTATTCCCTGCATCAGAAAGATTAACTCTTTCGAGACAGAAACAGGCTCTTCTTTCTCGTTCCTTTTTAGTTTCTTTCGTGAACATAGTAAGAGGAAACATAACATTCTCTAAAACTGTCATAGAATCAAACAATGCCGAACCTTGAAAAAGCATTCCCATTTCACGACGCAAAGCATTAAGCTCTTTCTTCTTCATAGAAGGCAGATTACGTCCGTCGTATAATATCTCTCCAGAGTCGGGGCGAAACAATCCTATTAATATCTTTATGAATACAGTTTTACCAGAACCACTTCGTCCTATAATAAGATTGGTTTTCCCTGAATCGAACTGGGCAGAGATACCTTTTAAAACCTCCTTTTCATCGAACGATTTCCTTATATTTGTTACCTCTATCATTAGCTTAACATTAATTGAGTCATTACTAAATCGAGAGCAAGAATAAACACACTGCTCATCACTACTGAATTAGTACTTGCTTTGCCTACTTGCAACGCTCCTCCTTTTACATAATAACCGTAATAAGAAGCTATAGAAACAATAACAAAGGCAAAAACCATAGATTTTAGAATAGAATATTGAACATAATAAGGTCTGAACCAATACTGAATGCCGTATTCGTATTTTGCTATAGTTAGCATATCTGTTGCCCAAGCTATGAAATATCCTCCTATTATACCAAAGAACATACTAAGTATAACTAATACAGGAATAAAAAGCACGAAAGCTACAACTTTAGGAAGGATTAAATAGTTAGCCGAGTTAACTCCCATTATCTCTAAAGCATCAATTTGTTCGGTAACTCGCATAGTTCCCAGTTCTGAAGCTATATTAGAACCTACTTTTCCTGCGAGGATAAGACACATAATAGACGATGAAAACTCAAGTAATATAACTTCTCTTGTAATATATCCTACTGTAAAGTCAGGAATCATTGGAGATTGTATGTTCAACGAAACTTGAATTGTGAGTACTGCTCCTATAAATATAGAAATAAAGATTACTATCCAGATAGAATCTACCCCCAATTTATACATTTCTTTGAATGTTTGTTTGAAGAAAACGCTCCAACGCTCTGGTATTGTCATTGTGCGAAGCATCAATAACACGTATTCTCCAAACTTTTGTAATGCTTTTATCATTTTATATTCTTTAGAATCTTAAAACAGACTGCAAATGTAATGTTTTTTTACTACTTTTGTTTCAAATTTTGTATATCTAATGGAACAAAAGATTCTACGTACCGAAGATTTGGTAAAGAAATATAGAAACAGAACGGTAGTTAACCACGTTTCTATAAATGTAAAACAAGGAGAAATTGTTGGTTTATTAGGTCCTAATGGAGCCGGAAAAACAACAACATTCTATATGTCGGTAGGATTAGTAACTCCTAATGAAGGTAAAATATTCTTAGACGATATGGAGATTACCAAATTTCCTGTATACAAAAGAGCTCAACACGGTATAGGATATTTGGCTCAAGAGGCTTCGGTATTCAGGAAGATGACTGTTGAGGATAATATCCGTTCTGTTTTAGAGATGACTAAGCAAACTAAAGAATATCAAAAAGATAAATTAGAAAGCCTTATTCAAGAGTTTGGATTAGAAAAAGTAAGAAAGAATTTAGGAGATCAGCTTTCTGGAGGCGAACGTCGTCGTGTAGAGATTGCACGTTGCCTTGCTATCGACCCTAAATTTATTATGCTCGACGAACCTTTCGCAGGAGTAGACCCTATAGCCGTTCAGGATATTCAACAAATTGTAGGGAAACTAAAGCATAAGAATATTGGAATACTTATTACCGACCACAACGTTCACGAAACGCTTAGTATTACAGATAGAGCTTATCTACTTTTTGAAGGTAAAGTATTGTTTCAAGGTGTAGCCGAAGAACTTGCAGCCAACCCAACAGTTAGGGAAAAATACTTAGGGAAAGATTTTGAATTACGCCGAAAGGTTTTGTAATTCTATTTCTTTTGCTCGTTTCTTAATCTTAAACACTATTAATACAAACAATGCAAAGGAGGTTACAGCCAACCACCAAGTAGAGTCAGCCCCCAAGGTCTCAATATACACATCATCGTCTGGCACGTCTTGATAAATATAAGCCAACACTACCCCTATTAAGTTATTTACCAAGTGTGCGATTACAGGCAGCCACATATTTTTAGTATAATAAAGGAGGTAACCAAAGTAAACTCCTAATATTAATCGAGGAATAAAGCCATAGAACTGAATGTGAATAGCACTAAAGATAACAGCAACAGTCCATATAGCTATGTGTGGATTTTTGATTGTTTTATTGGTTATGTTTAACAAAACACCTCTAAATATAAACTCTTCGCCTATACCTGTTAATACACAAACAATAATTATATTGTACAACAACACCCAAACAGTATCGGCATAAAGAAGTACTTTTGTAACTTCCTCATTTTCATTTTCCTTTGCAAGCATCCATTCTTCTAATCCTTTGAGCCATTCAGGGAAAACCATTTGTTGGTTAAGTGCAAATACTCCATTAATAAAGGGGAATACTACTACAATGCTTAATATAACAAGTCCAACAGTTTGTAAATCGATAGGGCTATTTACTTTTAAGTATTCGGTATAGTTATCGCTGAATATGTAGGCACAAATTATTGCTGGGAATATAAAGAAGAATACTGTTTGTAAGAATTGTAAATTCCTAATAATATCAGGAAACTCTAATAAATGACTATAGATATAGCTTATTGCATCTTCCGAACCGCCTGTTTGAATTACAATTAAGATAGCAGATACAAGTACAGTAACAACATATCCCAAGATAAGAACTAAGAAGAAAATAAATATCTGCATTAAAACAGACGAGTTCTTGAATAAAGCTTTCATTTGTTAGTCTCTATTTGAAAAATACTTCATAAACTGAATGCGTTCGTACAAAGAAGCATTCCCTGCATAATTTAGTTTCCCTTTAATTTCGCTTATAGATGAGAAATTAGATGCTTGTAGCCATTCTTCTATATTGCTTTTCATTTGAGGGATAATATCATTTCCATTCTGATAAAGAGTAGAACACAACTGAACTGCCGAAGCACCAGAAAGAATACACTTAACAATACCTTCCCAGTCGTGTACTCCTGTTGATGCAGCAATAGAAACATTCGGCAACTTACCAGATATTACGCCTGTCCAACGGAGAGTGTCGGCTATTGCAGTGTGAGAGCTAAACACTTGCCCCGATGTCATCTGTAAATTATTTAAGTCTATATCGTTTTGATAAAAGCGGTTAAACAAAACCACCCCAGAAGCTCCCGATATAGTTAAGTTATTTACAAGTTTCACTAAGTTACTGAAGTATTTGCTCAATTTTATTACTACAGGAATGTTTATAACCTCTGTTAATTTCTTCGCTATTCTTAAATGAATATCCTCTAAACTCTCGCATTCATCGGTAATATTTGTGTTAAGAGCCAGTATATTTACCTCTAAAGCATCAGCTCCTGCAATCTCTATTTGACGAGCAAAATCTATCCACGAACTATCATTGTAGCAATTAATGCTTGCAATAATAGGAACGCGACAAGCATCTTTACTTTCGGTTATCAACTTAAGATAATTATTAACCGCATCTTCTCTTGTATAATTTAAGATATAATCGTTTGCTTCAGGATAAGAGCTATTCTTTAAGAGTATTTCAGCTTCTTTCGATATTTGTTCCTCAAATAAAGATTTAAGAACAATAGCTCCTACGCCGGCTTTGTCTAATTCTTTGTTTTTCTTAACCGTATCTGTTAATCCAGAACTTGATGCAACAATAGGATTAGATAACTTTAATCCTGCAAATTGAGTTTCAAATATACTTCCCATAATATTATCTTAAATTCTTTCTCCAAAAATCTTACTGCCTATTCTTACCATTGTGCTACCTTTTTCTACAGCCATAAGGTAATCGTCACTCATACCCATAGAAAGCTCGATGAAATCAGGGTTTTCTCGGTAATAAGTATCCTTTATTTTATTAAAGAAAGCCGATAAGCCAGCAAATTCTTTTTTTACTTGCTCGTCATTGTCTGTATAAGTTGCCATACCCATTAACCCTTTTACTTTAATGAACGGATATTTAGACAATATGTTTTCTTTAAACAAACTTTCTGCCTCGCTGTATGAAAATCCCGACTTAGTATCTTCTTCTGCTATGTGTATTTGTATAAGAATGTCTATAGTGCGATTGTTTTTGTAGGCGCAAAGATTAAGCTCTTCAATTAATTTAATACTGTCGGCACTATGCACCATAGTAATAAAAGGAGCTATATATTTTACTTTGTTGGTTTGTAAATGTCCGATGAAATGCCAGTTTATATCTTTAGGCAAGTCTTCGTATTTTTTTGTAACTTCTTGAACCCGACTCTCTCCAAAAACTCGTTGCCCTGCATTGTAAGCCTCCATAATAGCATCGTTGCTATGAAACTTAGATACAGCAACTAAATGCACATTAGCAGGCAATGAATCTTTAATCCGGTTTAATCGTTCAACAATAGTCATTAGTCTTCTTGTTTTGTTTTATCTTTAGAGTCGGCAGAGAAAGGAAATACGTCCATAAGCATAGTTTCGGTAACCGAAGCGATAGAGTAATCGGCCATAGAGCCTTTCATTCCTTCCTCTAAAATGTCGATAGCTTCTTTAAGATCCGAAGCTTGAGCCAATATCTGCACTGGAGTTTTCTTTTCGGCGCCACTTTTTTCGTCTAATGTGATATACATTATCTTTATCTTATAGTATCTATCGCCTGTTTCGTTGAAAAATAGTTCGGCAAACTTAGCTCTCTTAATATCAGTAACCGTAAATTCGCCAGTAATATAAGGACGCATCTCTTCTATAATACGAGCTTCAGCTTCTGTAAATGAAAGCGCATCAACTAAATAAGGTTCTGTTACTTTTTTCTGAACGCCATTCTCCATCATCTTCTCGTAAGATACTTTACACTCAAACCAATTCATCTTTTTAATCTTTGTTTATTATTAATATTCTGTTTTGTCTTCTTTGTTTTTCCAAACCTTGAAAGCCTCTAAAGCTTCATCTCTCATCATCTTTACTACAGGTATAGAGCGTTTTTGCTCAGGCAAATCTATCTGTTCGTATATAAATGAGTCGTCGAATCCTATATCTTTCGCATCTGTTTTTGTGTTTGCGTAATATAGCTTTTCTATTCTTGCCCAATAAATAGCCGACAAACACATAGGGCAAGGCTCGCACGAGGCATATATTTCGCAACCCGAAAGGTCGAAAGTGTTTAATGCCTCAGCCGCTAAGCGAATGGCATTAACTTCGGCGTGAGCGGTAGGGTCGTTACTCAACGTTACCGTATTGTGAGCCGCAGCTATTATTTCACCATTCTTTACCACAACAGCCCCGAAAGGTCCGCCTCCGGCTTCTATTCCAATAAGCGAAAGTTCTATGGCTTTTCGCATCATATCTTCAGAAAAATTGTTCATTTTTACTTTCTTAAAGAGTTATTTATCTCTTCTATATAGTTTAATATATCTTCTTTTCCCTTGCGATACTCCGAAGAAGTATAAAATATAGGAGGGAGTTCTTCCCAGTTCTCTAATAATTTAGATTTATAATTCTCTATGTTTTCTTGTAGGCGACCGTTAGATATCTTATCTATCTTAGTGAAAACAATAACAAATGGAATGCCAGTTTCGCCCAATTCATCGATAAATTCTAAGTCTATCTTCTGAGGTTCGTGTCTGCAATCTAATAGAACGAACAGACAAGTTAGTTCTTCTCTTTTGCCCAGATAGTTGTAGATTATTTTTTCTATTTGCAGTCTTCCCGCCTTTCCACGTTGAGCATATCCATATCCTGGTAAGTCTACAAGATACCAATCGTCGTTAATTATAAAATGATTTATAAGTTGAGTCTTACCGGGCTTAGAAGAAGTCATTGCTAACCCTTTTTTGCCTGTAAGCATATTTATAAGAGAAGATTTTCCTACATTCGACCTTCCGATAAAAGCGTACTCGGGTTTACCATCGCTCGGACACTTCTCTACTTGTGTATTGCTTATTAAAAATTCTGCTTTCTTAATATCCATATCTTATATGATTTGATAACTAAACCACAAAGTTAATATTTTTCACGAGCACTCTGAAATATTCGGCTTTTCTTTGAGAAAACTTTTCATTGTGTTTGTCTGTAAGAATTAGTAATAGTGCAAGCGAGGGGTTGATAAACCTTTGTCTAAGGAAGTTTCAAATTTTGAAACAGTTCGTTTCAAAGTATCACATAATTCGTTTCACGGTTTGAAATTACTTGTTTCATACGGTTGAAACTACCTGTTTCATACTGTTGAAACGAGTTGTTTCACCTTACTGAAACAGATTGTTTTCAAAATTGACATAATAAAAGCGAAGTAGAAACTACCTCGCTCTTATTGTTTTAATTATTTACAAGTTCTTCCGACCGTTTTATTGCATCGGTTATATTATCACAAACATTATCTTTTCCTATTTTGTGAGCCAATCCTGTTTTAATGAGAAGATTTTTAATATTATCGTTTACTCCCGACAATACTAATTGAACTCCCATTTTATCTGATAGTCTGAAAAGACTTTCAAGATTATGAAGCCCTGTAGAATCCATAAAAGGAACTTTACGCATACGTATTATTCTTACTTTTGATGGAGCATTGTTTACTTTGCTAATACTATCTTCGAACTTATTTGCTATGCCGAAAAAGAAAGGTCCGTTAATCTCATAAACCTCTACACCTTTAGGCAGAATAAGTTTATCATTATCTTCTATTGATTCTACATTGCTATCAGATGATATTAGTTCGTCTGTTACTATTGATATGCTTGATGTTTCCGACAATCGTTTTACTAATAATACCATTGCCAATAATATGCCAACTTCAATAGCTATGGTAAGGTCGAAAATAACCGTTAGAAAGAATGTTACTAACAATACAATAACATCTGATTTAGGATTTTTGAGTAAAGAAGTAAACACTCTCCATTCGCTCATATTATAAGCTACGATAACCAATACACCAGCAAGACATGCCATAGGTATATGTTTTGTTAGCGGAACTAAGAATAAAAGAATTAGCAATAATACTACAGCGTGAATAATACCAGCAACGGGTGTTCTTCCTCCATTATTTATATTAGTCATTGTGCGAGCAATAGCTCCCGTAACAGGTATTCCTCCGAAGAAAGGAACAACTATATTTGCCGCTCCTTGTGCTATAAGTTCTGTATTTGAGTTTTGTTTATCTCCTGTTATACCATCAGCAACGGTAGCCGAAAGTAAAGATTCTATCGCACCAAGCATTGCTATTGTAAATGCGGCTGGTAATAAAAGATTAACATTCGACCAGCTTATAGATATTACTTCGGGAGCAGGAAAACTTGCATTTATTTCAAAACGGTCGCCAATAGTTTCTATTCCTGTTACTCCGAAACAGTTTTTACACAGATAAGCAATAATAGTCATTACAACAATTGCAACAAGCGAACCAGGTATCTTTTTAAACAGTTTAGGAGTAAAAACAATTATCAATATACTTAATATACCTATTGCGAGAGATTTGAAATTAGTAGTTCCTATTGCTTTACCGTAAGCTATCCATTTAGAAATAAAGTCGGCAGGAACTTGATCCATAGTTAAACCAAACAAATCTTTCATTTGTGTAGTGAAGATAACAAGAGCAATACCAGAAGTAAAACCTACTATAATAGGATAAGGAATAAACTTTATTATAGTACCAAGTCGTAAAAGCCCCATACCAATAAGCATAACCCCAGCCATTATAGTTGCTATTGCTAAACCTTGAAACCCGAATTGTTGAATTATTCCGTAAACAATAATAATGAAAGCACCTGTTGGTCCTCCTATCTGTACCGAACAACCACCTAAAAAAGAAACAATAAATCCTCCTATTATTGCCGTTATTATTCCTTGTTCGGGACTAACACCTGAAGCTATACCAAAAGCTATTGCTAAAGGAAGAGCTACTATACCAACAATAATACCTGCCATTAAATCTTTCACGAACTTCTCTTTAGAATAGTTTTTAAGAGAAGAAAATAACTTAGGTTGAAAGTCTATCCCAAGTTTTTTGTACCAAGAGTTCATTTATTTATAGTTTGAGTTTATGTAATAATCAGTTATATAACTATATTCAGGGTGCAAAGGTATTAACTTTTGTTCATATTTATAATCTTAAAGCTTAAAACTCTTGTTTATTAAAAAAAGACTAATTACTTTTGTACTGTAAACAAAATTGTAATCATTACAAGTATATACTAAGTATGTTAATACAAGCTAAAGAAAGATTATTAGAGTATGGTGTAAAACCTTCATTACAGAGGATTGCGATAATGAATTATCTTATCAATAATGCTGTACACCCTACTGTTGACAGGGTATTTAACGAATTATATCCTTCTATGCCTACTCTTTCGAAGACTACGGTTTACAATACTCTTAAACTTTTTGAAGAACACGGAGCAGTTCAATCTATAAGTATTGATGAAAAAAATATTCGTTACGATGCCGATTTATCTTTTCACGCTCATTTCAAGTGTAAACATTGTGGAGAAGTATATGATATAAACTTAGAACAAAATGATTTGTTAAACGTTAAAAATAACAAAGACTTAGTATTTACAGAATGCCAAGTTTATTACAAAGGTTATTGTAGCGAATGTAAAAACAAAATATAATAGCATATATACATAACATAAATATAAAGAAAGATGGAAAAAAGTATTAAAGGAACAAAAACAGAACAAAACTTGCTAAAGTCATTTGCAGGTGAAAGTCAAGCACGCTCAAGATATACATTCTTTGCGAGTGTAGCTAAAAAAGAAGGTTACGAACAAATTGCAGGAGTATTTTTAGAAACTGCCGAACAAGAAAAAGAACACGCTAAACGCTTTTTCAAGTTTTTAGAGGGAGGTGAAGTACAAATTACAGCAAGCTTTCCAGCAGGTGTTATAGGAACTACTGCTCAAAACCTTTTGGCTGCTGCCGAAGGAGAGTTAGAAGAGTGGGATATCTTATACAAAGATTTTGAAAAGGTAGCACTTGAAGAAGGTTTCCCTCAAATAGCTGCTGCATTTAAGATGATAGCTCAAGTAGAAGTTCAGCACGAAATTAGATACAGAAAACTTTTAGCTAATGTATTAGATGGAACTGTGTTTGAGAAAGAAGAAGAAATTGAATGGCAATGTCGCAACTGTGGATATGTTCACAAAGGCAAGAGTGCTCCTAAAGTGTGTCCTGCTTGCGTTCACCCTCAAGCATTTTTCGAACCAATGAAGAAAAACTATTAATAGATAGTTGATAAACGCCTTTTGCGTAAACAAAATTTATAAAGCTGCTGAGAGATTATTCTTAGCAGCTTTTTTATTTCTTCCCCCGTAACTAATTGAACATTAAAGAAAAGAGAGTAAAAACATATACACAATTGTCTTTGGTATAAATTAAAAACTAAAAGTTTAGTTGTAAATAATTTATTTATACTTATATTTGGGAAATTTTATAAATAAAGAAATGAAAAAGACTCTTACATTGTTATTCCTTTTTATGATGCCCTTTGTTATACACGCAAAGAACATTATTACAAATCCTTATTACGAAGTTTCCAATACAGGAATCAATTATGTTATTCAGATTGAGTTGGGAAAGAAAGAAACCAAACTTACTCTACAAACTCGCTTTATGCCTAATTGGTGGATAAGCATACCCGATACTACTTATATTAAAACAGATATGGGAGAAAAACTCTACGTAAAGAGTTTGGAAGGAACGGAGTTTAATAAAGAAACCTTTATGCCAGCTTCTGGCGATTCTACTTTCGTGCTTACTTTTCCTCCTATAAACAAAAAAGTAAAGAAGATAGATTTGTACGAAGGTAATTCTGTTATTTATGGAATCTCTCTTAATAAAAAAGATTCTGGAAAAAGTTTACAAAAAGAACTTCCACAAGAAGTTAAACAATGGTTTGATGAAGAGTTCGATAAGGCAACTGTGAAAGAACCATTATCTGTGGAGGATTTAAGATCTGAAAAGTTTTTTAATGATACACCTGCACGACTAATTGGCTACTTCAAAGGCTATGATACTCGATTGGGTTTTGAAACGGGAATGATATATATTGAAGATGTGATTACAGATGAAAGATTTCCTGTTGTTGTATCAATATCTCCCGATGGACGCTTTGAGGCTGACCTTAATATATTACATTCTGAATATAATTCACTGCTTATTAATAATAAATATATTGAGTTTTATATCGAACCAGGACAAACACTTGCTGTGGTTTTAGATTGGGACGACTTCTTGATGGCAGATAGATACCGCGATCGTTCGTATAAATTTCAAAAGACAGAGTTTTATGGTCCTTTAGCGGTTACTAATCGTGATTTGATGAAGGCAGATAATGCTTGTTCTATGCCTAATCCTTATTTTGTGTATGATAATATAGATAAGTTGTCGCCCGATGAGTTTGAGAAAGAATTGCGTAAACAATACGAACCCTACAATGATAAATGGGCAAAATATCTTGCAGAAAACAGTATAGAGCCTAAGGCTAAAGCTATCAAAGAAATCAGTATGAAGTATGAGTTTGCTTCTCGTATGTTCGAATATTCAATGCAAAAGGAATATGAGGAAGCTTATAAAGGTAAATTTCCAACAAGTTTTTTCTATTTTTTGCAAGAAATGCCTTTGGACGACCAATTGTCCTTCCTATCTATTCAATATTCTCTTGTTATGAATCGTTTCGAATATATGCCTTTATTTGAAAGAGGAGGTTTAGGTCAAGTATATAAAACTCAACCAGAGAAAACCTTCAAAGAGTATCTTACTGACAATAATGTAGAATTGTCGGAAAAGGAGGAGAGCTTTGTGGATATTTTAGATAAAATACTATTAACTTCACAGATTGATAGTGAATCGCACAAACTTATTGAAAATAATACTGATGAATGGAATGAATTTGCGGAAAAGACTAAAACTCCGGGTTTAGAATACATGGAGAAATATATCAAAGTATTGGAAAAATATTCACAAGCGGAAAGAAAGTTGAAAGGAGATCAGGTTAATTTAGCTATTCTTCAAGATTCGTTAGGACTTTCAAACTCTATAACTTACCAGATTGCGAAGTTGCGTGAATTGAATAATGTTTTTAAGATGATTCAAAATAAAGAAGATGCAAGTAGCTATCTAAAAGCATTCGATAAAACTCTTACTGTTCCTTACTTTACTTCTGTGTCGAAACAAGTTTTTCTGGAAGCTTTCCACAAAGAAGAAAAGCAAGCTTATGAACTCCCAGAGAACGAAAAAGGAACACAGATATTCCGTAATATCATCGACAAATACAAAGGAAAGATTCTTTTTGTCGATTTCTGGGCAACAACTTGTGGCCCGTGTGTAGGAGGGATTAAACAAAATCAGGAAATACGTGAGAAATATAAAGATCACCCTAACTTCGAATTTATCTTTATTACCGATAGTAGGTCGACACCTGCTTCTGGTTATGCTAAATTTGTAGAAGAGCACTCTCTTTACAATAGCTATATTTTAACTCCCGACGAAATGAACTATATGAGGCAGTTGTTTAAGTTCAGCGGAATTCCTCGATACATAAAAGTAGATAAAGACGGGAAGATAATAGATGATAATTACAGTATGTATGTGCGATTTTCACAAGATATTGAGGAGCTAACAAAGTAATATTTTTGTACTGTGTTATAAAAATAACTGACTGTGGTTTTGAAAAAAGACACTGAGATTATACACAAATCTCACTGAGTTTTCACACAAAGCTAAAAGTTGAAAAACATCGATGAAATCAGGGATTTTTGAATTTTATGTCGCTTTGCGTCAACTTTTATCTTTTAGTTTTTAACTTTTATCTTTAAAATCCCCTGCCTTCACACTTTTCCTTTACTGCTCAATGAGTTACAAAGTGTGAAGGGTAAAAAATAAAACTCCCTGTATACACGTGCGCACGAGAGACGTTACGTGCGATAATAGGAAATATTGAAATACATTTTTATTTGGTTGAAAATTTTGTATATTTGTTGAATACGTATATCTAATTCAGACTAAAATTTATGATAATTATAAATAACAAATGGTTGTATGGTATCTGTATTGCTTGTATGTTCTTTATATCGTGCTCTAAAAGTGACGAATACTTTAATAGCGATTTTACAACAATAACAATAAAAGTAGAAAATACTGATAATTATCTTTCAAATGATGATATAGAAGATTTTTACTTCGTTAAATTAGAAACAGTCGAAGAGTCTCTTATTGGAGAAATAAGACGAATTAGAATAACCAACGATAGGATATTTGTTTTAGACAGCGAAGTAGCAAAGAGTCTATTCGTATTTGATTCGGAGGGAAAATTTTTATTTAAGGTAGGAAGCATAGGTCAGGGCCCTGGAGAATACGTTACGATAAATGATTTTTTCTTAAACGAAGACAAACAATCCATAGCTATTTTTGATGCAAATCTTCGTAAGATAAATTATTACGACTGGAATGGTCTTTATTTACACTCCAAAATACTTTCAGATTTTTGGTTTCATGCCTGTTCTCCACTAAGTTCCGAATATTACGCTTTAGATTTTACTAAAAGAGCAAGAGGAGCCAACAAGTATCATTTACAAATAATAGATAATAATAAACCTATCTTTAAGTATAAGAAATTAACAAATGATTATGCTTTGTCTAATAACTATCATATCGCATTTTACGAAGGAGTTGATAGATTGTTTTACACACCTACACTTTGCGACAGTTTATTTATCATATCGTCTGAAGGTATTGAAGAAGCATATTCCATTGATTTCGGAGATAAAAAAATGCCATCAAAAACCATAAATAAACTTACGGGTAGCAAACAGGTTGAAGAGTTATATTCTTCTGGCTATTTTTATGGAATTAAAGATGTTACTGAAACTAATGACTTTATGTATTTTTCGTATTCTTACTTAAACTCTTCATTACCTTTTTTCTATAACAAAGAAAAAGGAATACAACATAGCGGCATTCTATATTTCCCACTTCCGCTAACATCTTATAATGATTATTTTGTCGGAGTCTACGAGTCTCATACAATAATGGCAGTTTTATCAGCCGACAATAATCAAGAGTACTTAAATAATTGGCAACAAATAATCGGAGATGATTATTGGAGTTTTATCCAATCTCATAAAGATGAAGAAAACCCTCTAATTGTTTTTTATAAGATAAGAAATTCATAATAACTAAAAGCTAAAAATGTAAAGCTTCACTTAGGGTCTTCTCTCTTAGTAGATACCCCTTGTCGCTCTTAGTAGATAGGCGAGGTGTCTCTACTAAGAACGACGGGGTGCTTTAAGTACTAAGGCGTGGCGGTTCTCCTAAGAGCAGCAAGGGTTTTCTACTAAGAAACAGCTCGCCTATTTAGTTACAAAGACAAGGGGTATCTTATAAGAAACAACTCACCTTTCTACTAAGAACAAGTATAGAGATTTTATTTAAGAGAAGGATAAAACTAATTTGAATTTGATCTCCTAAAAGCAACCAGTGAACCTCAAGAACTCCAAGGTGAACCTCAAGAGAAAACAATAGAAAAAATATCCTATTTGAGAGTGATTTTCAACTTAGTATGTAGTATTATCATTTCCACTTTCGGGAAATGCTTCTTAAAAGTGCAAAAAACAAAATGGAATGCACTATCGTAGTGCAAAAATGATTATCTTTGCAAAAAAGAAGAAGTATGGATAAGTTATTTGAATATTCCAATAGGCTTATAAAAGAAACAGATACTAAGTTTCTTAGATATATGTACGATGAAATAAATTGGAAAAGCAAGATGATAGGGCTTATCGGACCTCGTGGTGTTGGAAAGACTACATTAGTCTTGCAATATATCAAACAAAATCTCAATCCTACCGAAACACTTTATGTAACAGCAGAAGACTTTTATTTTGTTGATAACAGATTTATCGATTTGGCAGATACTTTTGTTAAGCATGGCGGTAAGTATCTGTTTATAGACGAAATCCATAAATACAAAGATTGGGCAAAGGAACTAAAGTTGATTTACGACTATCACAAAGATTTGAAAGTAGTATTTACAGGTTCTTCTGTTTTGGATATAAAAAAGGGTTCTTCTGATTTAAGCCGCAGGGCTGTTATATACAATATGCAAGGTTTGTCTTTTCGAGAGTATTTGCAATTGTTTCATGGTATTTCTGCAAGAGCCTACTCGCTGGAGGAAATATTGCAGCACAAAGTTGAATTACCCATTCAACACCCGCTACCTCTTTTCTCTGACTATTTAAAAACAGGCTATTATCCGTTTGCTTTAGAAGAAGATTTCGGATTACGTTTAGGACAAATAATCAACCAAACATTAGAAAATGATATTCCGATGTATGCTGATATGAATGTTGCAACTGGACGAAAACTAAAGCAATTGCTTGCTATTATATCTAAGAGTGCACCATTTAAACCCAATATGAGTAAGATAGCAGAAATGCTTTCAGCAAGCCGTAACAATATTGCAGACTATTGCCTATATATTGAAGAAGCAGGAATGATAGCTCAACTAAGAGATAATACTGGCGGTGTTCGAGGATTAGGAAAGGTCGATAAAATATATTTGGACAATACCAATCTCATTTATAATCTTGCGGAAGATATTTCTAATATCGGAAATATTCGGGAGACATTCTTCTTAAATCAAATGCGAGTAAAACATAACGTATTCACATCGCCTGTTGCTGATTTCTTGATAGATGATAAAACCTTTGAAGTTGGAGGTAAAAGCAAGGGACAAAAACAGATTAAAGATGTTGAGAACGGATATATCGTAAAAGATGATGTTGAGAGCGGATATCTGAATGTTGTTCCATTGTGGCAGTTGGGAATGAGTTATTGAATTCAATTACATTACGCATGAAAAAAAATAGTAAAGAGCAACTCCTTCAGCTTATTGAAGAATATAAGCAGTTAGGCATTGGAGAGCAGATAGACCACGATAAGTTCTATCTATACTCCCTTATTACACATTCTACTGCGATAGAAGGCTCTACAGTAACAGAGGTGGAGAATCAATTACTCTTTGATGAAGGTATTTCGGCAAAGGGCAGAAGTATAGGTGAGCAGATGATGAACCTCGACTTGAAAGCTGCTTACGAAAACAGTATGAAGTTGGCAAAGCATCATACTGATTTTACTACAGAGATACTCAAATCTCTTTCTGCCATTGTTATGAAAAATACTGGCAGCGTTTATAGTACGATGCAAGGTTCGTTTGATTCTTCAAAAGGTGATCTTCGTTTAGTGAATGTAACAGCAGGTGCAGGAGGAAGTTCTTATATGAGCTATTTGAAAGTGCCGTCTCGTTTGGAAGAGTTTTGCCAACAAATGAACGCCCGCAAAAATTCTTTGTTGCAAAGTAATGATATAATAGAAAAGTATCTATTGAGTTTTGATGCTCACTATTTACTTGTAACTATTCATACGTGGGTAGATGGTAACGGCAGAATGTCTCGTCTTGTGATGAATCATTTGCAATTTGAGTTTGATCTTATTCCTACCAAAGTGGAAAAAGATACCAAAGCGGAATATATACAGGCATTGATTGATTCTCGAGAGAAAGAATCATTAGAACCTTTTCGTGAATTTATGTTGGCAGAACATATTCGCAATTTGCGCAAAGAGATAGATACTTATAAGAAATCGAATGAATTTGATCCCCTAAAAACGACAAGTGAACTTCAAGAACCCCAAGGTGAGCCTCAAGATAAAACAATAGAAGAAATCATACTTGAAGAGATTCGTAAAAACAACAAAATAACAAGGGAAGAATTGGCTGGAATTACCCATGCAAGTCTAAGCACCATTAAGCGTAAGCTAAAGAAAATGAGCGATAAAGTTGTCTTTGTTGGAAGTGGATATAGTGGGCACTGGGAGATAAATGGGTAACAGAAATAAAAACAAATAAATAGATATACAATGGATAAGATAAGTATACCACAAGCCGATAGCTACAGCGCCGACTTTGAATTAACTACGCTACTGTTTCTTCTCCACTGCCTTATATCCTAAACTGAATATCTTTTCGGCGTGTTTCAGGTCATACATAGAATGCTCCCATATATCTTCGGGTTCAATCAATGTGTCGCAAAGTTTTTTATCGCTTGCCGTATTGGAGTTGAATATACAATGAAGCGACTTCTCGGCAATGCCTTTCAGCGAGTTTGTATGTTTTTTAAGATAGATGGGGTTCAGATTAATTCCGATAATTTCCTTGCATTGATGCCTAATGACTGATGCGGGGAGATTCTGGAATAAGCCGCCATCCACGTAGTGTTTCCCATCGATGATGGTTGGGGTAAAAACAATAGGGACAGAACACGATGCCACTAAAGGAGCCAACAAGAGACCTTCCGAGAAATGGGTACTTATTCCGTTGTCGAAATCGGTGGCTGTAACGATTAAGGGGATATGCAAGTCCTCGAAACGTTTTGCCCTGAGGTGTTTCTTTATGAAAGAGAACAATCGGCGTGTATTGAACAATCCGATGCCAGGTGTATTTATTTTCGTAAATTCTTTAATCGTTTTGCCGTCAAAGAAATGAAGGATTTCTTCGGGAGTATAGCCGTCGGCAATGAACGCACCCGCCAACGCACCCGCACTTGTTCCTGATATAATATCGGGCATAATATTTCTTTCCTTAAGGGCTTTGATAGCTCCCAAGTGGGCAAATCCTTTAGCTCCGCCACCGCTTAGCACTAATCCCAGATTGTATTTGTAACTGTTATTTTCCATCTTAAGAAGATTTTGAAACAAGTGCAAAATGCACAAAGCAGGCAATCAATAGAACACCAACCAACCTTTTCATATCATGATAAATTTAATGTTTTCTTAATCCAAAAAGCATTTAAGTATTTCCGTTCTTCTATTAAGCTGTCGAATAACAGCGTGTCGTCTCGATTAATCAGTTTCATCATCAATTTGTCGCCTAAAAACGGATATATACATATGGAAACAATGTTGATAATGACATGGTCGGCTGATATGGAATCGCGTAAACTTTGCTTTTCTATGTGTTCTTCCAATTGGCGATAGAAAGTGCTATCAGAAAATCCGCCCTTCAAAGAGTCGAAATAATAACCCAATGTTTTGTCTGGATTGGTTTGTATCTCTCTCAATATGAATGAGGGAAATTCTTTGTTGTTATCAAGAAAAGTAGAATAGTTTGTCACAATCATATCTATCTTATTCTCAATATTTGTTTGCTCGTCATTAATAATAGTCTTAATCATTTTGCTCAACATTGCAATAGATTCTTTCATTATGATCTCGAACAAAGCCTGTTTGCTCCTAAAATAATAATTTACTAAAGATCTGTTTACCCCAGCATTGATTGCTATGTCGCTGATTCGGGTAGCTGCGTATCCCTTCCTGTAAAAGACGTCTCGTGCCGAACGTTTTATCTTTTCTTCTGTTAATAAATTTCTTTCCATGATGATTAGTTTATTAAAAAGTGAAGTCTATTTTGTAAGTTTACTTCCGCCATTCCTCCATCCACGTCGAGATAAAGCAGGTTCATATCTGGATAGAACTTCTTCAGACGTTTTTCTATTCCCTTTGCTACAATATGATTGGCGATGCAACCGAACGGTTGAACACATACTACTCTGTTTATCCCGTTGCGGGCATAGCAGGCAACCTCGGCGGCAACAGACCAGCCTTCGCCAAACTGGTTGGATAAATCCAAAATGTCCGAAGCATACTTTGCTTTTACGTATACCGATTCGGATGGCGTGTAGAAACGATATTCTTCCATTACTTTCTCTACTTTGCTTATCCGGTCGTTCATGTATTTCCAGAAGATGGGGTTTAGATATTGATTAATAGCATTACCTCTGCTTACTCCATTCTTGCTATTGACTTCGGAATTAACGAAATACTGCATCACAAAATCCACAATCGGCGGACTTACCACTTCCATATTCTTCGAACGAAGCCACTCGGTAATATGAGCCTGACCGTAGTTGTTGTACTTTACATAGATTTCGCCAATCAATCCTACTTTAGTAAACTCATGTTCGTGAATGGGAATATCGTTGAAGTCGGCAACCGCCTGTTCTAACAAAGAGAGTAATGTTTTATGGTCGTTCATGCGGATGGCTTCTATTCCTCGATCTATATAAAAATCGAATAGTTGTTGGGTATCGTTTTCCCGTTTTTCGCGAATAATAGTCGAGGCATACATCTGTTGCAATGCATCGGCATAGAGTAGCGTATAAATAACGATGTTGACCAACTTCAGAACTGGAATCTTAAATGCACTTTGTTCATTCTGATACACTTTTCCTGTTGCAACAACCAATACGGGAATATTTGCAAAACCGGCACTTTCCAACCCTGTCTTTATCTGCGCTAGATAGTTGGTTGCCCGACATTGTCCTCCCGTTTGCGTAATAGCTACAACCACATCGTCCACATCGTATTTGCCGGATTGAAGTACTGTGATTATATCTCCCAACACTAATGTAGACGGGTAACACACTTCATTGTGTCCGTACACTAAACCCGCTTCCGCTGATATCCTGTTTGTTTTCGGAAGATTAATAATTTTATAGCCTGCTAATTCACCGATTACGGGAATAAAAGGAGATATAAAATCAGCAAACCAAGGAGCAAGAATGGTCTTCCGACGGTCTTCCTTCTTATAACTCATTTTATAGCCATCAAATGGTTTTACTTCTCTACCTATTTCAGGAGAAATAACTTTCAACGATTCAATAAGCGAACGCATACGTAGGCGGACAGATCCCGGACTGGCTATTTCGTCAATCCGAAGTATGGTATGATTCTTCCCTGCCTGTTTAAGTATTTCGCCTGTTTCGTCCATAAAGAACGAGTCTGGTCCACATCCAAACGAATTCAATTGTACCAATTGTACGTTCTGCGGAAGTTTTGCTATTTCCATCGCTGCCTGCACTACCCGGTTTGGGTACGACCATTGTGATACGATATTCAATTTCCCGAATCCTTTGCTTTCTTCGTGGCGGAAAATATCGTCGGTAAACACATCGACTCCCATATCGGAAAGGATTTGACCCACTTTCTGATGAATCAACGGGTCGGCGTGATACGGTCTTCCTGCTACTACGAATACTAACCTATTATCGGCTACTGCTTTATCAAACAATGCTTTCTGATCGTCTCGTAATTCCTTTTTCGTTCTTCCCCGTTCCGCTAATGCTTTCTCAAACGCCTTGTTAAAAACTGATTTGGAAATGCCTAATGAAGAAAGATATGCAAAGCAAGCCTTCTCCAACGCTTTGTCGTTGCTGAATGTAATAGCAGGCTTATCGAACGGTATTCCGAATTTTTCTTCCGGCTCCATTGAACTTCTCACTACATCTGGATAGCCGGTTACTACCGGGCAGTTGAAAGAATTACTCGATGATTTGAACTCTTTTTCTTCTTTTATTATTATCGGATAGAAAATACGGTCTACTTTCTCTTCAACCAATGCTAGTATGTGTCCGTGAACCAGCTTCGCAGGGAAACAAATATTGTCAGACATGACACTGCCAACGCCTTTCTGGTATATACTTGTTGTGGATTCAGGAGATAGAACCACTTCCAGATTGCATTCGGTAAAGAGAGTATGCCAGAAAGGATAGTTCTCGAACATATTCAACACACGCGGAATTCCAATTCGGACCGTTGAAAATTGACTGTTGACCGTTGACTGTGTTTTTCGATTGAAGAGAATTCCGTTTTTCATATCAAAAGCATTATATCCTTTTTGAGGAGCTGTATTCTTGTTATAAAATACTTTCTCGCATTTGTTTCCTGCATAACAGGTATTGCCATTGTCGAAACGAAAACGTAGGATGGAACATTGATTGGTACAGCCTTTGCATTGCAATTCTTTTGTATTTATATTATCAACATTGGGTAATACTTCTACTCCTGTAAATGTTGTTTGTTGCTTATTTATCCGCCACATCTTCTTGGCATACAAGGCTGCACCCAATGCACCCATTAATTCGGGATAATCGGTGGAACTGACTGATTTTCCCGACAAGAGTTCCAAAGCCCGATAAACGGCATCGTTGCGGAAAGTTCCTCCTTGGACAACAATATGCTCGCCAAGCAAGTTAAGGTTGGATATTTTTAGTACTTTGAACAGGCAGTTTTTTACAACGGAATAAGCCAAACCGGCGGCAATATCTCCCAACGATGCATTCTCACGGAGGGATTGTTTTACTTTCGAATTCATAAAAACGGTGCAACGTGAGCCTAAATCACTCGGATATGCGGCTAAGCATGCCGATTCGGCAAACTCCGTTAGGTTTATATTCATTGTAGAAGCAAAGTTCTGAAGAAATGAACCGCAACCTGAAGAACAAGCCTCATTCAGTTCGATATTAGAAATAACCCCGTTGCGTATGAATATGGATTTCATATCTTGTCCTCCAATGTCTAATACGAATGATACATTGGGGTCGACATATTGTGCTCCGGAAAGATGCGCCATCGTCTCTACAATGCCATAATCGAGATTCAAAGCCGATTTAATCAAATCCTCACCGTAACCAGTAGCTGCCGATGCAACAAAGCGGAATGTTACGCCTTTATCATTTGCTTCTTTATAAAACAGCTTCAATCCTTCTATTACTTTCTTCAACGGATTCCCTTGGTTGGCATCGTAAAATGAGTAAACAATATTATCTTCGGCATCGGTAATCAGTATCTTGGTAGTGGTTGAGCCAGAGTCTATACCTAAGAAACAATCGATATGCTTCTGGGAGCCCAGTTCAGCTCTTTTTAATGGTTTGATTTTCCGTCCGGCTTTCCATTCTTGATATTCATTCATATCCGTAAACAGCGCAGGTAAAATATCTTTTTGTTTATTGTCCTTTATTTTCAATTTGTTGATCAGTATGTCCAAATCTATTTTTGCATTCTCTTCTTTAGTATGAAGAGCTGTTCCCCAAGCAGGAAAATACTCTCCATTAGGAGGCAGAATTAGGTTGGAGTTGTCGGTATTCAATAATTCAGCAAAAGCATTTCTTAGCGCTGGAATAAAAGTTAATGGTCCGCCGACACATAATATCTTCGGCTGAATATCACATCCTCGTGCTAATGTTGTAATACTTTGCACGGCTACCGTATATAGTATTGACATGGCTATATCGGGAACAGGGATATTCCGTGAAATAAGATTTTGTACATCTGTTTTCGCAAACACTCCGCACCGCGAAGCAACTGGATATAATTTCTCATACTTCAATGCTTGTTTTCCAAGTTCTTCGACAGAAATATTCATCAAGTCCGCCATTTGGTCGATAAAAGCGCCTGTACCTCCCGCACAACTTCCGTTCATACGGATGTCGGGTTGTTTCCCTTCTTGGAAGAAAACTATTTTTGCATCTTCTCCTCCAAGGTCTATCATTGTGTGAGTCTCTGGAAATTCTTTGTTGATAACTTCGATAGAAGCAACTATTTCTTGTATAAAAGAAATGCCTGTCCGTTCGGATATTCCCATGCCCGCTGACCCTGTAATACCGATAGCAAATGTGGAATCGGGGAACAGAGATTGTATTTTATTCAGTTCTTCTATAAAGATGGTATTGAAATCGGCTTTGTGTCGCCTGTAAACCTTGTAAATTATTTCATTCAAATAATTCAGTACAATTACTTTTAGCGTAGTGGAACCAACATCGATTCCTATTCTACAAAAATTGATTGTTTTCATGATGATGTTATTTAATCGTTCGTTTAATTTATAAGCAAAAAAATTTAGACCTTTTGTTTTGACGTTGTTGTCTATCTGTTTTAATCGTTCGTTTAAATCGAGGACAAAAAAAATTATGGTTTTAGACTGGTCATGATAAAATCAACCACATATTTTTTATGTGATTTGAGTATTTTATTATATTCTGTGTCCGATTTACAAGCGACTCGATTTGCTACTCCTCTGAATACAAAAGGGAATACGCATAAAGATACTACATTGAGTAATATATCGATATTTGGAATATCTTTGATTGTCCCATTTCCTTTTTCTATCTCTAATTTTTCCATAAACCGAGTAAATATTTTTTCAGGATTACGCTTCAAGATCTTTTCGATAAGCACATCGGGACTTTGATTAATTTCATTCAATATAAACATAGGTATTTGTGGATATTGCGGCAATAGTTCGTAGTAAGTATCAACCCATGCCTCTATCATTTCATAAAAAGACTTATCTGATTCAGCAATTGTAAACATACGTTTTATTAATATGTCGAATGCTTCATTGAAAATGATTTCGAAAAGATTGTATTTTGATTCGTAATAGTATTTTATATGGGCGACATTTGCACCCGAAGCTGCGGCAATATCACGAATGCTGGTTCCGTTGTAGCCATTTTTAATAAATAATTCGCGGGCAGAAGCTAATATTCTGTCGCTAATATTTGATGTTGAATATCTTTTAGCCATTGTTTTATTATTTTATTTTGCAAAGTTAAACGATTGTTTTAATTTAATCAAGTGTTTAATGGTTAAACATTGTTAAATGCAATTATAGAGGAATATTGGTAACTACTCACCACCCCTATGACTTTAGATATTCTTCATAGTCGCTGCTTTCAGCACTACCAACGGAGACTTGCCATTCTTTTTAACCTGAGTTTCGTTTAAGAAATTGGTTAAAAAAGTTGGTAAGTAAGCCTTAAATTTGTATCTTTAAGTCTGAATAACAACACAATACATAATTTAATGAGCTTACTTACCGAAGACAAAATTACAGAAATTTTCTGTGCTGCCGATGAATTTTGCAAAGAATATGCAGAAGTGATTAAAGAAAAACGTATTTTACCTTCGACAGAAGGTAAGAAAAAGCGTAATCGTTCACACGAAATGTCCGATAGCGAAATAATGACAATATTGATGCTTTATCACTTCGGAAATTTCAAGAATTTCAAATCGTTCTATTTGCTTTACATCGGAGGAACTCTACGCAAAGAGTTTCCCAAACA